>NZ_CAWNQF010000065.1:0-113057 GCF_963876465.1 Xenorhabdus sp. KK7.4 | reverse complement strand
ATACAATGCAATTAACTAATTTATTCACTGGATTCTGTGGGGCATGTTTCGATAGGTCGCGATAAACCTCCTGATGAATGCCGTGTGCCAATGCAATCAGATTATTTAAATTGATTTCGCATTCACCTTTGGCCTTTTTGGTAATGAACGTGAAAAGTGAAATACCCAAACCTGCACGATATAACGCCTGTTTTAGTGAGATAGAGTTATTACTCATGGTATGCCCCCTGAACGGAGGTCAAGCACATAGGGAAGATTTTAGGCAAACAGACTTTGCCCTTTCTGGTTAGAAAGGTATATTGATACATAGCTACCTCGATAGTGTTGATATCGTTGGTGGTTAGCCCTCGTTTGGTACTGGTAATACCATTCGGGGGCGTTTTATTTAACGTCTAAATCATGTTAAGGTATAGACCTATTGATTTCGATACTAGTGTAATAGGTCTATACATGTCAACACCCAAAAGAGATAAAAGCCCTAAAGGTGCTGGGCGTTCCCCTATGTTTAACGTCAGGCTGACACCAGAGTTAAAAGCACAATTTGAAGATGCCGCGTCTGACGCAGGAGTGACCTTAGGTAATTGGTTAAAAACATTAGGGCGCCAAGAACTAGAACGATTAGGAATTAAACCCAAAGGCTGAGCTGAATAAATTTTATTAATTCGGTTCATAGGTCTTTTATCCTAAAAATTAATTATTTCGAAGGTGACTTTTTCAATGTCACCTTTTATTTTTTTATTAGGCTGTCTGAACACGGCGAGTTGAAACAAAATAACCATCAAGATCTGATTTTAAATAAATAACTTTACGACCTACCTTATGATATGGAATTTTTTCTTTTCCTGTATACGCCCAATTAGCCAGCGTTTGTGCGGTGACACCAAGATAAATTGCGGCTTCTGCTCTGGTGAATTTTTCTAAGGTTGTTGCTGAAGGATGTATTCTCATTTTTAGCACCATATATTATTAATTATCAGTAGTGATAGATTATTTATAAATAGCTATTAAAAATAGTAAACTGCCTTGTATAAGGTTTTATACAGAAAGACGGAAATTTCTACCTCAGTGGAGGTATATAGTGATGTAATCAGACAAATATTAAATTCAATTTATTCGAACTCAATCAAACAAGCAGATAACATCACGTTATTAATTTATTATTTTAGGTCTTTTTCAAGTTGTATTAGCTTTCTTTTCTCCATAATCCATTTTTTGCATTTTCCTATTCTGATAATTGAAAAAGAATCCTTCTTTTATCCTCATCACTCATTCCAGACAGAATAGAAATAATCTTTTGATCTAATGCCTTTTTATTCTCTATCATGCCAGCATGTTCCAATATCGCCTGCTCTATTCTTTTAGCTGGCTCCTGCAATTCATCAGCACCAAAATGTAAATACCCCTGAGTAACATCAGCACTACGTAATGTTCTGTGATTCATTAAGCGCTTCAAAATATAGTTACCCACCCCTACCAATTCAGCGACTGTACCGAATGTACGGCGGGCATCATGCCATTTGAATGGTATTGGTTGGAGCATATCTAAATTAGGTTCAGGGACGGTAGCTGCGCTAATACGATCAATGACATGGCGACACTCTTTGATAACACCTCTCAGACCGGGAAAAACAAAATCCTGTTCTCCCTGTTTCATTATCAAACGCCGCCGAAACAAGTTCCTTAAGGTATCAGTAATAGGAAGTTCAAGCGGATCGCCATTTTTGGTTGTTTCTATCCAGAAATAACACCCTCCCATATTCACACGATCCCACGTAAGGTTGAATATCTCCGATTTACGTAATCCGGTAAACATAGCCATTTCTACCGCATCACATGCAGCGACTGCAACATCATCTCTTCCATTTTCGGCTTTATCCCGAACAGTGGCCACAGCGCTTAACCAGCGTGCAAGTTCATGTGTTCGGATACGATCAGTTTTTCTTACCGTGCCATGCCATTTACATTTTGTGCTCAAAACGGCGGTAGGCGGATCAGGGAGTAAAACCCTTTCTTCTTCATCTCGATAATGGTCATGGGCAAAACGATAAACGGCTCTTAACGACCTAGCCCATAAATCGGCCTGTGCGTTACTGCCAGTTCCAACACCCGCACGTAACGTTGCTTTGTCAGCACCAAACCAAACAGTACCCTCAGTGATTGCTTTATGCCTGAGTTCGACACGTTCCCTGCTTATTGATGCTAGCGGTTGTTGCAGCCAATCACCGGAAAAGTTCTTTAATATGGAACGATATTGATTGGCAGTAGTGAGTTTTAATCTATGCCCTCTGTTAGAAATATAGGTGTCTAAAGCCTCGGATAATGTTACTACTGCTTTTTCATTGATACGCTTAACAACATTGGGGTTCTGGCCTGTAGTGGCTACTTCACCAAGAACTTCAAGCGCCTTTGCCCTAGCGTTATCAATAGATAGATCAGGAAATCGCCCTAATGTGGCACGGATAAACTTTCCTTTTCTCTTTCTGGAAATACAGAAACTTTTAACTCCAGTCGTACCGATACGAATACGTAACCCGTTTACCACTGTATCACTATACTCAACTTGCCCACGTTCTGCGGGTGGCAGGCTTTCTAGTTTAGCTTTCGTGAATTTGAAAGTTTCCACATCTGTCCCTCTATATTAAAAAAGTAAGAATCAACTTTTCTATTGTTACCAAACGATTAGGGTATCCTGTGAATCGCTTGCAGACGCTAGGATACTTATAGGATACCGTAGGCAAGTATTTTAGGTTATTTATGTGTATTTATACAGTAGTTACGAAATTTGTAATTAATTGAAAATCAATAACAAGTATAAATAAATAAAACCACTTACTCAGTCTCATAATCGCTTGGTCGCTGGTTCAAGTCCAGCAGGGGCCACCAAATTTAAGCTGTAAAATCAGCAAGATAGACCACTCAAAACGAGTGGTTTTTTTATGTCTATTAGTCGGTGTCCCTTTTTTGTCCCCTGAGAAAAATTTAGTGCCCCTGCGCTACGTTCGCTGACATATAAAGCAAGATTGTTTTTCAACCAAACACACCAAACCGGAAAAAAAATTCTGCCACGGAAAATATCTTTACCGATTCAATTGATTTCAGTTTCCTTATCAGCACAAAACCGCATGGCTACTCTATTCTAAAATGTTCGCTAGCTTGCCACCGTGATCTAACCTCCCACGCAAAATAGAATTTTACCTTTAATATCAATGCATTGATATTTTTTCCGCGATCCGCTTTTGATCCAAAAACTGAAATCCCCTGAAAATCTTTTCAGTTTGGGATTTTTTCCACAGCGCCAGCACGGGCGTGCTCCGGCGACTCCCTTTGTAGGATTTGAAAACTGAAAAAATTTTTTGATCCAAAACTTGCAGGCGGGTGCGGTGTAGTGCGTTTTACGTCAGGTTTACGTTTATTTCGTGGGGATTGTGCGGCATAAACGCGACGCAGGAACGCAGATCCAAATGAACTGTAGCAAGGAGTAAATTGAGGGGTGAACGGTGCTGTGTGCGTCTGGTGGCGTTTAATGAAAGGTTTAGAGTTAATATTTTTAAATAAAGCATCCTGACACAAAATCAGTTAAAAACTTGACACCCAATCAAGTTGATTTAAAGTTAATCATTATGATTTATTTTAAATAAAATCCTAATTATTGGCGGTTAAAGATGAAACAAATTGAAACTAGAGTATTGACAGCACATGTCCCACTTCCATTGGCAGACAAGGTTGATCAAGTAGCTGAGAGGTTGGAACGTTCAAGGGGTTGGATAATGAAACAGGCCCTTGCAGCTTGGATAGCCCAAGAAGAAGAGCGAGACCGTTTAACATTGGAGGCTATGTCTGATGTAGATGCAGGCAATGTGATTGATCACCATGCTGTGTTGGCTTGGGCCGATAGCCTTGATACAGACCAGCCGCTTCCGGTACCTCGTTAATGGAACTTAAATGGACTAGCAAAGCGCTTTCTGATGTATCTCGCTTATATGAATTTTTAGCTTTAGAGAATAAACAAGCGGCGGTACGGGCTGTGCGCTCTCTGACTAAAGCACCCACTATCTTGATAACTAATCCGCATATTGGTGAGCAACTATTTCAGTTTGAGCCACGTGAAGTGAGACGAATTCTGGTTGGGCAGTATGAAATTCGCTATGAGCTTCAAAGGGATATTATTTACATACTTCGCTTATGGCATACCAAAGAGGATCGCTGATATAGCATCATTAAGAAAAACCTCGCCAAGACGAGGTTTTTTAACATGCTAAGAATTCAGCCAATCACGGGCGAATACTTATGTTTCAGTCCATCGGATTTATGGGCGGTGCCTCTGATGACGCTGGCGTTCTGGGGTGTGCCGGTATTGTGATGGGTATGGGCAGCGGTCAGCTCGGCCAGTTCCTTGACCACATCCAGTGTGTCTAACATCAGCGTCATCACGTTAATTTGCGGGCTGCCTACCTAGACCACCGGCGCGACGATTTTCTGTTTGACGCCTGCAATGCTCTGTTTCAGCAGGCCGATTTTCTCTATCAGTGTTTGGCCCACGTCGATGCTGGCATTTTTCCCGACACTGGCGAGGTAATTACTGGATGTCGCCAGACTGTAATCCCCCTCCGCCACCTGTTGCACTGCGCCAGCCAGTAAGGTGGATGTGCCTAACACCAGCGTTTTATCCGTGGCCTGTATCGTGGTATCACGGGTGATCACGGTGCGGGTTTCCGTGTCGGCTTTGATTTCGCGGTGCATGGACGACTCGTTAATGGTCTGGTCAGTCTGGCGTATCCAGCTTCCTTCCTGTGTCACTCGCTGCGAGACTTCCGCCCGCTGCTGCTGCAATTGTTCACCGGGCTTGATAAACATCTGGTATTGCCCCAACCCCAAATCCCGTTGAGCCTGAATAAAGCGGATTTCTCCCATTTCACTGGTAAATTCCGTTTTACCTGTGAGTTCTGGCAAATTTTCCCGTAAAAATGTCGTTAATTGCTGTAATTTATTCATTTCATACATACTGCTATCAGTTCCAATCCTTTCATTCTTTACGGGTAAAAAACAATAGGTAGTAAAGCCGCTTCTATTCGTAAACAGGTGGCAATCCCTTGCCGATGTGTTTGTACACATACTCTCTTCCGTTTGAACACAGGCATTATTACGAATTTATTGAAGTGCTGCGAATAGTTTAGTTCGGGTAAATTCGGATATGACTCAATAACCGAATGATGCCGAAATTAAGATGATATTTTTATTTATCCAACATTCATTATAAATGATAGTTACATTTTCTGCTCGTTGAAACATACTAACTATACAATCTATTAAAATGATAAAGCATTCAACAAACAAAAAAATAATAGAATAAAAAATTTTATTACAATTATATTTTATTCCCAATAACCTCCACCCATGATTGAGGTAGATATCGTACCTATCCCTAAAGAATCCAACATTGCAAGAGCATTTAGAGATGTATCTAGCAAACCCACAGCTGCACTGACAGGTGTTATCAATGCAGAAAATATTTTTCCATTCTCATAAAGATTACTAATATCACCGGAATAGACATCAAGTCCACCATCGTAATCACCTATTCCCGGACTTCCAAACCCTCCCCCTTTTCCATAAAAAGTTTTCCCGCCATAAATCTCCAAAGTAATTTCATAATAAAGGTACCCTTTTATGGTTAAATGAGCCTTATATAAGTTATCTTTTATTTTAGATTCATCTATAAATGTATCACCTGCCATTTTACTACTTAAAATATTTTTTGTAGATTCAGTTAATGAATCGATAACCTTGGGTACACTTTCAGAAATAATAGAATATCTTGATTCAGTAGATAATGTTTTCTTCATAATACACTCCGAACTTATAAATTGAGAAAATAAAATCAACAACCTCTCAGAACCACACATAAAAACAGTAACAATTAATCACCCGACGCTTATTAATTTTTTATTTTGTAAAAAAATAAAAAACCGAGTATTTAATAAAATTAACGGGTAGACATATGATGACATTTAGTTCGTACTATAAAAATAGTATATCTTCGAAAGATTACAAGTAAAAATAATTTTAAAATGAAATTAAATCCGATAAAAAACCATCTTCAGTAGATCAAGCGCAAGTGGAATATTTAAAATAATTTCCATAATATCAATATATTCCACCTACAAAAATCTGATAAGCAGTCGTAAAAATGAGAGTTTGTAAATTCTCGTTCAGCAAATCCTTAGTATTACCCACTTTCAATAGCGCTAATGCCTCCTGACGTTGCTGTGGATTGAGGTTGTTAATAATTGTCTGCAATAGCTTATCGCCAGTTTTAGCACTGGGACTGAGTGTATGCGAAAAGGTCAGATTCATGACAAAGCGATGACCGCATTCAATATCAGAACACGCACAGTAAAGATCGGCAATTTCAGGGTGCTTCCGATTGGTTTTGCTGATGGCGGCTTTAGCACCACATTCAGGGCAGATAATCTTTAATACGCGTATTTGTTTATTCCCAACGAATTTATTTTCAGAGCTTTTAACTTGCAGCGTATTTTACCCTCAGACGAGGGTATTATTATTTATTACGGCTATGTGATATCACTGATACATCAGCTATCTCCCGCTCCCAGCCACAACAATGCATCTCCGGGGCTAATGGCACTACCCGGCTGACAGCTAATCTTTGTAACCCGGCCCGCCTGTGGCGCATGAATCGCCAGTTCCATCTTCATGGCTTCTACAATAATCAGCGGCTGCCCTTCTTCCACGTCATCGCCTGATTTGACCAGTACTTTCCAGATATTACCGCTCATATCCGCACTAATCTGCAAACCATGCTCATTAAGATCCGCTTCTTCTTGTGGCCGTTCCTCTTCATCCTGAACAGAACACTCTTCTTCCAGCTGTTCCTGTTGCCAGCGCATGACCTCGGTTTCAAAAGCCACTGCCTGTCTTAGTTTGAAATAGGCAATATCTTCGGCATTTTCTTTCAGAAAGCGCAGGTGTTCGGCAAAATCAAACTGCGTATTTTCAATATGGATAGCAGTACGCCCCTCCTGAAAACCCTCCCGTAACTGTTCTAACTCTGCTTCAGTAACAGGATAAAAACGGATTTGATCAAAAAATCGCAACAGCCACGGCTTATCTTCCTCGAACTGTTCATTTTTCAGAAATTTGTTCCAAATCGGCAGGGTTCGCCCCACCAGCTGATAACCGCCGGGAGAATCCATGCCATAGATACACATATAAGTACCGCCAATACCGACAGTCCCTTCTGCGGTAAAAGTACGTGCCGGATTGTATTTTGAGCTTAACAGGCGATGGCGAGGATCAATTGGAACAGCGCACGGAGCACCCAGATACACGTCTCCCAACCCGAGGATCAGGTAACTGGCATCAAATAGGATACGGCGCACAGCTTCACGATCAGCCAGTCCGTTAATACGCTGAATAAAATCGACGTTATTCGGTAACCACGGAGCACTGGATCTTACCGTGCTCTGATAACGGTCCACGGCTCCCAGTGTTGCGCTGTCTTCAAATGCCATCGGCAGATGGATAATGCGAGATGGCACTTTCATGGAGCTGACATTGCCAAGCTGTTTCTCCAAAAAGAGCAACAAAGCGATGAGTTTCTGCTGTTCGATTCGCCGGTTGTCATAGCGGATTTGCAAAGAACGTACACCCGGAGCTATTTCTTTAATTCCCGGTTCAGCTAAAACATGTAGTTTTTCCATCAACAGATGTACCCGCAGGCGCAGCGCCAAATCCAGAATATTTTCACCATATTCGATCAGAATATAGTTATCTCCCGCCTGACGATAAACAACCGCCGGAGCAGAATGAGTGGCGGAAACCGCTGCCAGCACGGCACCAGAATGTTCTTCTTCTGCTATCTGTAATGTTCGCTCTAGTTTTAATGGTGCTTCCGACGTTGATCTCAACGTGGCAATAATACGATTTTGCTGCTCTTCCAGAGTAACCGCTTCTTCCATACTGACGGGATGGAAACGGATACGATCTCCCGGCTTAACCTGACCTACTTTCCACAATTCAGCTTTGGCAATGGTAACAGGGCAAACAAAACCACCGAGGCTAGGCCCGTCACGAGTGAGAATGACAGGAAAATCGCCGGTAAAATTGATAGAACCAATGGCGTATTCACAGTCATGAATATTTGAAGGATGTAAACCTGCTTCACCACCATCAGGGCGCGCCCAGACAGGTTTTGGGCCTATCAACCGTACACCCAGACGGTTTGAATTGTAATGCACCTGCCATTCGGCAGAGAAAAATTCATCTATATAATCCTGAGCGAAAAAATCAGGCGCACCATGCGGCCCATAAAGTACGCCAATATCCCATATATCACCATAAACGGGGATCGCGGCAGGTTCCGGTGCCTGCGGTAGGCTGATTGGTGCGGGAGTTGTACAGGCGGGTAAGGCTGGCTGTGAGATGGGAAGCATATCGGCAATTTTTAAGATACGGCCAGCATGTCCGCCAAATTGACCGAGAACAAAGGTAGAACGGCTTCCAAGGTAACAGGGAACATCAATGCCATTTCTGACCGCAAGGTATGTACGGCAGCCGGATTGTGCCCGGCCTATCTCAAGTATTTGCCCCGCTTTGATATCCAGTGGTTGCCAATAAGGTACGCTTGTTCCGTCTAATAATACGGTACTCTCTGCGCCGGTCAGCACAATCAGTGCGTCACAATGAAACTGTAAGGTTGGTCCCTCCAGCGTAAACTCCAGTCCGGCAGCCGATTCATGATTACCGACAATCCGGTTCGCTATCCGAAAAGCCAGGTCATCCATCGGGCCGGATGGTGGAACACCGATATCCCAATACCCCGACCGGCCGGGATAATCCTGAACACTGCTCCATGTTCCCGCTTTCAGAACCTCAATAGCATTTGCCTGAGGTTCAAAACTATCAAGCATTCGGGTCCAGGCTTGTCCTTGTTGGAATGGTTCACTGGCTGTAATTTGACGCAGGTATTCCAGATTAGTTGTAATGCCGTGTAATTGGCAGGAATCCAGCGCTTCACGCAGTTTGATCAGCGCTTTTTCTCGATTTTCTGCATGAACAATCATTTTAGCGATCATCGGATCATAAAATGCAGAAACCTCACTGCCCGTGCGTACACCACTATCGACACGTATACCTTCAGGGAATTTAACTGCTGTCAAAACTCCCGGAGCGGGCTGAAAGTTTTTCAGTGGGTTTTCTGCATACAGGCGCACTTCAATTGCTGCTCCGACCGGTGTCCGCTTTAAATCCGCCCAGTCAATAGGTAGCCCAGCCGCAACCCGCAGCATATATTCCACTAAATCAAGCCCGGTCACGCATTCCGTCACGGGGTGTTCGACTTGCAGACGGGTATTAACTTCAAGAAAGTAAAACTCATCCTGCTCGACATCGTAAATGTACTCTACCGTACCTGCGCTGCGATAATTCACCAACCGGCCCAATTGTACTGCGGAATCCAGCAACGCCGATCGGGTCTGTTCAGGCAAATTAGGTGCCGGAGCTTCTTCTACGACTTTTTGATTCCGGCGCTGCAAAGAGCAATCACGCTCTCCCAGCGCCACAACATTCCCTTTACCGTCACCGAAGATCTGCACTTCAAGATGGCGGGCCTGCCTGATACATCGCTCCAGAAAAACACCGGTATCACTGAAAAACTGTTCACCAAGATGGCGCACACTCTCCCATGCCTCACTCAGTGCATTTGCGTCATAACAACAGCTAAGGCCGATCCCACCACCACCGGCAGTACTTTTCAGCATAACCGGATAACCGATAGTCTCAGCAGCACTAAGTGCTTCATCCAGTGAATTGAGTAACCCTGTTCCCGGTGTCATCGGTACACCTGCTTCTGCGGCCAGTTCTCTCGCTCGGTGTTTCAGGCCAAATTCACCAATCTGGTGTGATGTCGGGCCAACAAAGACAATACCCGCTTTTTCACACGCTTGTGCAAACAGTAGACATTCAGACAAAAATCCATATCCCGGCCAGATGGCCTCTGCATGGCTCTGTTGTGCTGCGCTTATGATTTTATCGATACACAGGTAACTCTCACTGGCTTTTTCCCCGTTTATCGGTAAGGCGATATCAGCATCTTTAACATGTTGTGAATTTTTATCTGCGTCTGAATACACAGCCACACTGACAATTCCGAGCCGTTTCAGAGTACGGATAGCACGGCAGGCAATTTCTCCGCGGTTAGCAATCAATACAGTTTTAAACATTGTCTTTCTCCTGATTGATAACCCAATTACGCCAGCCACCGAACTCTGTAATATCCGTTGCACCTTTCAGTGCAACCGGTTCGCAGATAAAACCTTTCACCCAGCGACCATCGGCTAACTCCAGTGAACCGATGCCTAACGGTGGCGGAATTTCAGCAACGAATGCACCAAAATAGGCCAGTGGAATATCCCAAAGCTCAATACTGATGGATGCCCCTGTGTCATCCCTCACTAATCCGGGCTTGGGGGGCTGAGTGTTGGCTAGTTCGTAAAGTCGGTAACAGCTCGCAGTCTGTGTCGTCTCAACAAATACGGCGTTACGTTCAGTTAATTGGTCGTTCAGAGGCATGCCCCGAAGATGGGCTCCGACAACCGCTAAACGAATATGCTGCCCGGATGGTGGTAACACCATCGCTTCCCCATCAAGTAATTGGCCGGTAGCACCAAGTGGTAATGCAAGGTGCTGCTGCCAGCGTAGACCAAATGATGCGAGTGCACGGTCGTGCCAGGCTGGTGCAAGTAAGGTGATACCTGTGGGTAATCCATCAGTTCGGAACGGTGCAGGCAAGGCAAGTGCGGAAAGATTGGCAAGGTTGGTGAAATTGGTATAGATGCCAAGTTCAGAATTATAATGAATCGGCGTCCTTTTAATTTCTTCAATCGTTCTGATTGTCGGTGTAGTGGGAACAATAAGAGCATCAAAGCCGGCTAATATGTGCTGGATCTTCCTCGCCAGTTCTGCCCGCAGATATTCGGAATTAAACGCATCGACGGCACTATAATTTTTACCACCGTCAATAATCTGGCGCACTTCTGGATCCATCATTGCAGGAAAGCTGAGCATGCCATTCACAACAGTGGTGCGCTCAGCAACCCATGCTCCCTGATAAAGTTGTTCACCCAGTTGGTTGAATACCAAGAAATCAATTGGCTGAAGAGTTGCCCCCATATTTTGCAACTCGAGCAGAGCCTCCTGCCATGCGGATTCGGCAATCGTGTCATGACAAAATACAGGATTGGCAGGAATAGCAAATAGAGGGTGATCCGGCAATGTTGCAGGTGTAGACGCCGGATTTATGCTGGAATAAGCATCATTTTCGTCGAATCCTCCGACAATATCCGCAACACTAAAAGCATCTTCAACCGTCAGGGCAAAAACAGATAAGGTATCGTTGAGTCGACAGGCAGGGACAACACCTTTGGCGGAAAACCAGCCTTTTGTTGGTTTCAAACCCACAATATTATTGAAGCTAGCAGGCACCCGTCCGGAACCTGCGGTATCCGTCCCAAGTGCAAATGGCACTAATCCTCTGGCAACGACAGAAGCAGAGCCAGAGCTGGAGCCGCCGCTAATATAGCGATCATTGAAACTGTTTTTAACGACGCCATAAGGTGAACGAGTGCCGACTAATCCGGTAGCAAACTGATCCATATTCGTTTTTCCAACGACGATAGCTCCCGCCGCTTTTAGTCTGGCAACCGCTGTCGCATCTTCATCTGCGATATATTCAAACGCCGGGCAGGCCGCGGTTGTCGGCCAGCCAGCAACATCAATATTATCCTTAACTGCAAAAGGAATACCGAACAAAGGAAGTGCGTCGGGATTACGCTGATAAGCCGGTAAAAGTAAACCAATCTGAGCCTGTAACTGTTCCGGCGTTGCAAGATAAATCCAGGCATTATCATCAGGTAAAAAGGAATCTAGATGCTGTTGCAGTAAAGCAAAAACGGACTCCACATCGTGTCGTATCCGCTCATGCCAGTATTTTAAGGTATAGCCAGTCATTGTTGTCATGCTGTGATACTCCAGTGGATATAATGGGGTTTACACAGCAATACGCATGCCAAGATAATAATATGCTTTTTTTCAATTGATTAAGGTTGGGGAAAATATCAGGGATAATGGTTTGCACCATTATGGTTCATAAGTTGAACAATTATGGTGCTTGTTTTTAACTTAGTCGATTAACGATAAGAAAATGAGTGGCAATAATAAGAGTAAATATGGTGATTATTATTCATATGGTGAATAAACTACCTGAATAAAAATAGAGAATTAATATGAATGATCATTATTAGAAATAGAATAAATTGCGTCCAATTTTTTATTAAAATATCAGTATATTTTTTATATTTTACTTAACCTGTCAAACTACAAACTTATAGGCAGATATAAACAATTTTATTTTTCAAACAAACTTTTATAACGAACTATCTATAAATGATAGCAATAACGACGAGTCAATTAATGTTCAATAAATAGGTGCCCCGTTAAGGGTAGACAGTAAGTGTGGCGATATCATCATTATTTATTTAATATAGCGCCGAAAATAGACATATTGCTTGTGATCCATCCCGACCCAAAAAGAGAAAAATGATGAAAACAACATCCAAGATATTAATCAGTCTGGCCTGTGTCGTTATGCTTGCCGGCTGTGCCCGCACAACCCCAATAAATACTCAACAAACAACAATCGTAACAAAAAATTCACTGCCTACAGTGAAAAAAGCGATCCTTGAGGCAGGGCAAAAACGTAAATGGATAATGAATGAAGTTTCTCCGGGCATTATCGATGGTTCACTGAATACTCGCAAACACGAAGTTAAGATACGTATTACCTATACGAACAAAAACTATGCTATTCACTATGTCAGCAGCAAAGGATTAAAGGCTAGAAACGGAAAGATCCACCGCAAATATAATATGTGGACCAATATATTGAATAATGATATTCAAATGCGTTTAGCCTCTATGGCCAACCAATAATATCTTAATGTTACAGGCGTATTTCACGCGAACGTAACCCTATCACTCTATTAACCCTAATTTTATTAGGGTTTAACTATTCCATTGGATATACGGATATATGACCACTCCCCATAATTACGACCAAGATGATTTAAGTGCGTTTGAAGCAATTACTGAAGCTCAGCGCATTGCTTTTGCACCAATGCTATTTCAGACGGCAATTTGCCTGCGTGATTTTGGTATCTTATCTTTTCTGGATAAACACCATAAAGAGGGAGCAACAAAAGATGAAATCTGTAGTGGTTCAAAATCAGACAGCTATGGAGTAGGTGTTTTATTGGATATGGGGTTAAGTGGCAGAATTATTCTTAAGCGCGATGATCGTTATTTCCTCAGTAAAATTGGTCATTATTTGTTGCATGACAAAATGACTCGCGTCAATATGGATTTTACTCAGGACGTATGTTATCAGGGCTTATTTCATCTGAAAGAATCGCTGCAAGAAAATAAGCCTGCCGGTTTAAAAGTATTTGGTGAATGGCCAACAATTTACCCAGCTCTCAGCCAACTACCAGAACCAGCCAAAACAAGCTGGTTTTCATTTGACCATTTTTACTCTGATTCTGCTTTCAATGCAGCATTAAAAGCCATTTTTTCTCTGAGCCCCAAATTGATTTATGACGTTGGTGGAAATACAGGAAAATGGGCATTGCGCTGCTGCCAATATGACAGTAAAGTCAGCGTCACTATTCTGGATTTACCCCAGCAAATTGAACTGGCTGAAAAAAACATCCTCAGTCAGGGAATGGCTGAACGTATTTCAGGCCACCCTGTTGATATGTTGTCGGATTGTGAATTACCTAAAGATGCCGATATTTGGTGGATGAGTCAGTTCCTCGACTGTTTTTCCGAAACACAGATTGTTGATATTTTGCGTAAGATCTCTGCATCAATGAAACCAGATGCCAGAGTATGCATCATGGAATTATTTTGGGACTGTCAACCATTTGAAGCGGCTGCTTATAGCCTCAATGCAACTTCGCTTTATTTTACCTGCATGGCAAATGGCAATAGCCGTTTTTATAGTATGGACAACTTTAATCAATTCCTCGATAAAGCCGGATTTGTAGTAGAAAACAAAATTGATCAGTTAGGGCTTGGGCATACGCTGCTGGTTTGCAAGAAAAAATAATTGACGGTATTTCATGAAATTGACATTGGATATTACAGATTGGCAAGCCGTAGCTCCGGGCCTTTCTGTTCCTGAAGAATGGGAAAAATGGTCTGCCATTTCACCTGCTGCCATAGATGGCTCACACTCTCTAGCAAAATGCTCTCAGCTCCCGATGATGACAGCCCGTCGTCTCAATTCGGGCAGCCGCTTAGCTGTAGATTGTGGTTTAAGCATTTTGCGCCGGAATAAAGTGGATGCCATTGTCTATACCAGCCGCCATGGTGAACTGGAGCGCAATTATCAGATACTGATGAATCTGGCACAAACCGAACCTGTTTCCCCGACTAACTTCGCCATGTCAGTTCATAATTCGTCTGTGGGGAATCTCACTATTGTTGCCAAGGCACCGCTGGTTTCTTCTTCAGTTTCTGCCGGAATTGACAGTTTTCAGCAGGGGTTATTTGAAGTTGCGACTCTGCATCATGCTGGTTACAACAAAGTGTTACTTGTCGATTTTGACGGCAAGATCCCTGATTTCTACCACAATGAGATAGATGAAAATACACCCACCTTTCCATTCGCAGTTGCGTTGCTTTTTGAGCAAGGAAAGAGCTTACATTGTGAAAAGCACCCGTCACCGGAGACAGAGCCTTCCCTTCCCCAGAGCCTTCAGTTTCTACACGGCTGGTTAAACGGAAAACAGCTCTTTACCGTAGCTGGAGATCATTGTGCATGGCACTGGAGCAACGGGAGCAAATAGCATGGAAGAAAAGATAATAGGCCGCATCACTGAACGGGCTAACTGGCTCTGGCGTCTACTGATGACAGGGTTCTGTTTTGCTCTGTTTGGTATTGGTGGGTTATTACTTTCTCTGATCTGGTTTAATTTACTATTGGTTTTTCAGCGAAATGCTGAGAAACGGCTCCGTATCGCACGGCGTAGTATCTCAACCTGTTTTCGCCTGTTCCTATTTTTGACCAGAAAACTGGGAGTATTGGATTATCACTTTAATGGTGCAGATAAACTGCGCACAGATAAAGGCTGTCTGATCGTCGCCAATCACCCTACTTTGTTGGATTACGTCATCTTGGCATCGAATCTGCCGGATGTGGATTGCATCGTCAAATCGGCACTGCTACGTAACCCTTTTCTCAGTGGTGTGGTTCGCTCCGCTCGCTATCTCATCAACAGTGATGCCGAAACCCTGCTGCCTGCCTGCCGCGAAAGGCTGACTACCGGTGGCAATATCTTGATTTTTCCGGAAGGAACGCGTACAACGCCCGGTCATCCTATTTCACTCCAGCGCGGTGCTGCCAATATTGCGGTCCGCTGTGAATGTGATGTCCGGATTGTACACATTACATGCAGCCAAAAGATGCTGGATAAAAAAAGTAAGTGGTATCAAATCCCGCCCAAAAAACCGATTTATACCATTACCGTTGGTGAGCAACTCGCCAATGAGGATTTTTCTGCCGATACAGAGAGCGGATACGCTATTGCTGCCCGCCAGCTCAATCGCCAACTTACACAGTTATTAACACCATCAAATTACTAGATGTTGGATACAATAATGCAAGAATCAAACATGCAAGAACTAAACCAAAACTTACAGATCGAAATAAAACAACTAATTATAGATACCCTGAATCTGGAAGATATCACACCAGCTGATATTGAAACCGAAGCACCTCTGTTCGGTGATGGGCTGGGGTTAGATTCCATTGATGCGCTGGAGTTAGGTCTGGCGATTAAAACCCGTTATGGCATTGTGTTATCCGCCGAAAGTGAAGATATTCGTCAGCACTTTTCTTCTGTTGCCACATTGGCATCTTATATCCAGTCACAACAGGGATAACAGCAGAGGAACTCATGGAAAAACAACAAATTTATCAGGAAGTTTCACAACTTTTGGTCAAACTGTTTGAGCTTTCTCCCGAAGATATCACACCTGATTCACGCCTCTATGAAGATCTGGAACTCGACAGCATTGATGCAGTTGATATGGTTGTTCATTTGCAGAAAAAGACAGGGCGTAAAATTAAACCCGAAGCATTCAAATCTGTCCGCACCGTTCAGGATGTGGTGGATGCAGTCGAGCAGCTGTTACAGGAAGAGTAATTCCTCTCAGCCATAACACTTTGAAGTATTAATGCTTTGAAACATATAGCAGGAACACGCTGGGTAGCTAATTGAAGTCGTTGATTTTATTGTTTCGTATTGCCAATACCGTAATGTTAATCGCTTGGCCATTTTTGGCATGGGCGATGGTCAGCTATGGGCAATTTAATGTCGTATTGCCCGTTATCATCCTGTTTTTTGTTTTGCGCTTATTGCTAAGCCGTACAAAAATAAGTCGTAAAACAATCGGCAGAAAAAAAACGGATAAGCCGCAAAACGTAAATTGGGATACGGGTTGGATACTGTCAATTGCTGGAATTTTACTGGGTTTGGCAAGTTTTATCCTGCGTGATCACCAACTTTTAATGTACTACCCAGTCGTCGTGAATATCGTTTTATTTACCCTTTTTGGCTGTTCTCTGTACTACGGGCCTCCTATTGTGGAAAGGCTGGCCCGACTCAAAGAGCCGGATTTACCGCCTGAGGGGATTGCCTATACACGCAGAGTGACTTACATCTGGTGCCTATTTTTTATTTTAAATGGCACAGTTGCTCTCGGTACTTGCCTGTATAACGATATGACACTGTGGACACTTTGGAATGGAATGATCAGTTACCTGTTAATCGGGCTACTTATCGTTATTGAATGGCTGGTACGCCAACGTGTGAAAAAGAGATGAAAACCTCCCCTGTATCCCAATGGTTATCAGCGGGTAATGCCTCTGACAGGGTCATTACCTGGGACAATCACTGTATCAGACTGAGTACACTCCGGCAGGATGTCACGGTACTCTGTCATCGCCTGAGAAACCATACCGCCTCTCACTGGGCATTATGCTTCGATGACAGCTATCATTTCTGTGTTGCCTTGTTAGCTACTCTGCATGCCGGAAAAACGCCGGTCATTCCGGGACACTGCCGTGAAGCACAGTTACAGGAACAACAATCCAGCTTTGATGGGGTTCTGACCGATCTGCCCCTAAAATTATCTTGTCCATGCTGGCAGATCTTTTCATCTCAACAAGACAACATTACCTCTGAAACAACACTGCCAGACATATCCCCTGATGCTGTTCTGGTTCTGTTCACCTCTGGCTCCAGCGGAGTACCTAAGCAGGTCATCAAACCTGTCGCGGTGATGGATCTCGAAACCCAGTGGCTGGCTTCTTTATGGCAGGATAGACTGCAATCCTGTGTTATCCGCGCATCAGTCAGCCACCAGCATTTGTATGGTTTAACTTTCCGAATCTGGCTGCCGATGTCTCTTGCTTTGCCATTTGAACGTAAAATGGTGGAATTTCCTGAACAGTTAACCCAGTGTCCACAGGCCTCTTTGACACGTTACGCACTGATCAGCAGTCCGGCATTTCTCCAACGATTAGATGATACTCTTTCTGCCCCAAACTGCTCTTTCGTGGTTTCAGCCGGAGGTCCATTAAATTTTGCTGATGCAAAACGGGTCACACAATGGCTCAAGACCATCCCAAATGAAATTTATGGCAGTACCGAAACAGGCATTATAGCCTGGCGAGCTCGCCGGGAAGACCATTCAGTCTGGAAGACATTCGCTGACGTCTCTTTCCGGCAGGATAAGGAAAATAACTTACGCGTTTACTCCCCCCTGCTTTCTACTACAGATGGAATGGTTCTGGATGATCGACTGCTATTTGATGAAAAGGGGAACTTCTCACTTCAGGGGCGTCGTGATCGCTTAGTTAAGATCGAAGAAAAACGTATTTCTCTGTCTGAAATTGAACGTCGTTTATGTGCAATTGATGGGGTTATCGATGCCGCAGCACTGATCATCAATCGAGGAAAACGCAACTATATCGGGGCTGTCCTTGTTTTAGATGATGAAGCATTTCAGCACTACCTCCAACAAGGTAGCGGGAAATGCTCTCAGAATTGGCGCCGTCAGCTCATTTCCTGGCTGGAACCTGTTGCGCTGCCTCGCTACTGGCGAGTAACCACCGCTATCCCACTGAATGCCCAAAGTAAACGCTCATGGTCTGAATTACAGGAACTATTTAATGAAACCCATTGAAACCCATCTTGAGCAACCTTCTCCAAACGAGGCCATTATTCGCCTGTATTTAGATCCTGATCTGGGTTGGTTTCGCGGGCACTTTTCCGTTCAGCCACTTTTGCCCGGTGTCGCACAGATCGATTGGGTTATGCATTATGCACAGACTTTGCTGGCGCCGGGCTGGCATTGTGCTTCTGTTGAGATGGTAAAATTTCAGTTACCTTTACAGCCCGAGGATAACCTGCGCTTAAAAATTCACTGGGAAGAAAGCAAGCATCGACTGACTTTTCAGTATGATGTGGAATCCCCCGATAGTGGCGAGTGCAAAACGGCAAGTCAGGGGAAAATCAAATTATGTCGCTGAGCGTAAACACGATTACGCCATGCGTGGTCATCCCCTGCTATAACCACGGGGCAACGATGTCCGCTGTCTTGGAACGGTTATCGCACTATCAGCTTCATTGCTTTATCGTTGATGATGGCAGCGACATAGCGACACAGCATTGCCTCGAAAATCTGGCCACAGTAACCCCCGATGTTTCCCTGATCCGCCTTGAACAAAATCAGGGAAAAGGTGGGGCAGTAATGGCTGGAATGCGAGCAGCAGCAAACGCTGGCTATAGTCATGCTCTACAGATTGATGCAGATGGTCAGCACTGCCTTGAAGATATTCCGCTTTTTTTATCCAAAGCTCAGCAATATCCGGAACGTCTGATTTCCGGCCTGCCACAGTATGACGCCTCTGTGCCCAAATCCCGGCTTTACGGGCGTTATATAACGCATTTCTGGGTCTGGGTAGAAACGCTTTCTCTTTCCATTAAAGACAGCATGTGCGGCTTTCGGGTCTACCCACTGGTTCCCACACTCAACTTGCTGACAAAAAAGAATATCGGTCGCAGGATGGACTTTGATATTGAAATCATGGTCCGTCTGTACTGGCTGGGTACAGAAAGTGAATTTGTCCCGACAAAAGTAACTTATCCCGAAAATGGGTTATCCCATTTTCACGCTTTACACGACAATCTCAGCATTTCGTGGATGCACACCCGTCTGTTTTTTGCCATGTTGCCACGCCTTCCTGCTTTATTATGGCGTAAACGTTCTTTACTTAGCCGCTGGTGGGGTAATCGCCGTCACTGGTCTGATATTAAAGAGCGTAAGGGTTTGTATGGCATGAAGTTTATGCTGGCAGTTTACCGCCGTCTCGGACGCAAGCCATTCGAATGGTTACTTTATCCGGTTGTAGGTTATTTCTGGGCAACCGGTGGAGTACAGCGTCAGGCATCACAGCAATACCTTAATCGCCTGAAACAGACCATGCAGCGCAAAAATATTGCTATTCCTTGCGGACTTAATAGTTACCGTCATTATTTGCGCTTTGGTGGTGCCATGCTGGATAAAATAGCAAGCTGGCGCGGTGATCTGAAATGGGGCAAAGATATCGAATTTGCCGACGGTGCGGAGGCCATTCTTTTAGGTGGTGACTCACGCGGAAAACTGTTATTGGTTTCTCATCTGGGTGATATTGAAGTTTGCCGGGCACTGGCTCAACATGCAGGACAGCGAACAATTAATGCTCTGGTGTTTACTGAACATGCCCAGCGTTTTAAGCAAATTATTGAAGAAGTCTCGCCACAAGCGGGCATTAATTTATTGCCAGTGACGGATGTAGGCGCAGATACCGCTATTCTGCTGAAAGAAAAAATTGATGCCGGAGAATGGGTGGCAATTGTCGGTGATCGCATCGCCGTTAATCCGTCCCGAATCAGCACGCATAGAGTCATCTGGAGTCAGTTTCTTGGCGATTCAGCACCTTTTCCCCAAGGGCCATTTATTCTGGCATCTGTATTACGCTGCCCGGTTTTGCTGATGTTTGCTCTTAAGCAAAATCATCGGTTCAGAATTTATTGTGAACCTTTCGCCGATCCATTGGAACTTCCCCGTAAACAGAGAGAGCAGGCATTACAGCAGGCGGTTGATCACTATGCTTCTCGCCTCGAGCATTATGCTCTGTTATCTCCGCTTGATTGGTTTAACTTTTTCGATTTTTGGCAATTACCTACAAATAAAGCCAAGGAGTAAGGAATGCTGACAGCGCCCCGTTTTAGCAGCGAGGTTGAATTAACCGTCCCCTTCCATGACACCGACCCGATGGGCGTAGTCTGGCACGGTAATTATTTCCGTTATTTTGAAATTGCTCGTGAAGCACTGATGGAACAGCTCAATTATGGCTACCGAGAAATGATCGCATCAGGCTATGTCTGGCCGGTTGTTGATGCAAAAATTAAATATCGTCGCCCAATAGAATTCGGTCAGAAAATACGAGTACAAGCCACCATCAAAGAGTTTGAAAACCGTCTGAAACTGGTTTATCAAATTTTTGATGCTGAGAGCGGCAACAAAACAACGACGGGTTACACCATTCAGGTGGCTGTTGCAGAGAAAACTCAGGAAATGTCCTTTGTCAGCCCGGATATTCTGTTTGAGCGTATGGGAGTCAAGCCATGAGAAAGTTCTGGTTGGCAGTACTTCTATTATCTATTAATAGCCTAGCTATCAATAACTGTGCTCATGCCGTCACGCTTGAAGAACTGCAACAACGCTTCTCTACACAACCGGTAGTGCGGGCTGAGTTCACCCAAGAGCGCCATATTCAGGGAATGCCGCAGCCACTGAATTCCAGCGGTGAAATGCTGGTTGCTCAACATAAAGGACTTTGGTGGCATCAGCAAAAACCTTTTCCTCTCATTTTAGTGCTGGATGACAACCGGATGGTTCAGGCTATCGCGGGGCAAGCACCTCAGGTTATTACTGCGGATTCAAATCCTCAGATGTTTCAGTTCAATCACCTGATGCGTGCGCTATTTCAGGCAGATCGAACTGTACTGGAAGAAAATTTTAAAATTGAGTTCAAAGAACTAGAACAGGAAACATGGCAACTGGAACTCACGCCAAAAACCTCCCCTTTGGACAAACTGTTCACCATCATTACCCTAAAAGGCAAAGACAATCTCAATTCGATTCTGTTGCTCGATAAACAAGGTGATCGCACTGAACTCTTTTTTACCAAACACCGTTTAACACCAGAGATGCTAAGTAATGAAGAAGAGCAACACTTCAAATTTTAATCCGCGTCTGCTGGCACTGTTTTGGCTGTTGATATGCACTATTCTCGTAGTTTCATCAGCGATCCTGCTACCACAATCGCGCCTTTCCACCAGCGTGCTGGCACTCTTACCTGCGCAAAGCGCCGGAGATATGCCGCCAGCATTAAAAGATGAATTTATGCAGCGGCTTGATCGCCAGCTGGTATGGATGGTCAGCCCCGGAACGGAAGAGAGTGTAGCACCGGCTGAGTATTGGCAGGATCAGCTGGAAAAAACACCATTTCTGGCTCATGTCAAAGGGCCGATAAATGCAGAACAACAACAGGCATGGGGTACTTTTTACTATAAGCACCGTAATGCCATGCTTGATCCTGCGACCCGTGACCGGCTGAAATCAGAGGGGACTCAACAGGCAAACTGGATTTTGTCTCAGGTCTATTCGGCTTTCTCAGGCGTCAGCGGGCAAGAGCTCAGCAATGATCCACTGATGTTGGTCAGGGGGTCACAGCTAGCTCTCCAGCAGGCATCCAGTCGGTTACGGCTACAACATGGCTGGCTGACAGCCAAAGATGACACAGGAAGGATCTGGTATCTGCTTCATGCTGAACTGAACGGCTCTTCGTTTGATATGCAACAGGCACATCAGGCTGTCACCGAACTGAGTAAGCTGGAGCAATCGCTGAAAACTCGTTTCCCTGATGCAAAAGTGATCTCAAGGGGAACTCTGTTTTATAGTGATTATGCCAGCCAACAAGCAAAACACGATATTTCCACACTAGGCAGTGCAACCGTACTGGGAGTGCTACTGCTGATTTACGGTGTGTTTCGTTCCCTGAAGCCGCTGCTGTTGTGTATTCTCTCCATCAGTATGGGCGCATTGGCAGGCACAGTTGTAACACTGGGTATATTCGGTGAACTTCACTTTATGACACTGGTTATGAGCATCAGTATCATCGGTATTTCTGCCGACTACGCGATTTATTATCTGACAGAACGTATGGTTCACGGGCAGGAAGTTACAACATGGCAAAGTATGCGCAAGGTATTGTCTGCTCTGCTGATGGCACTGGCAACCACCGTCATTGCTTATTTGATCATGATGTTTGCTCCCTTCCCCGGTTTACGTCAGCTCGCTGTATTTGCTGCTGCGGGCTTAACCGCTTCTTGCCTGACAGTGATCTGCTGGTATCCCATATTGGCTAAGAATCTGCCTGTTCGCCCAATCCCGGCAATGATCATGCTAATGCGCTGGCTGGCATTGTGGCGACGTAACAAAGTGTTTTACCTCGGGCTACCTGTCACTCTGACGCTATTTGCTTTACTCGGCATTTCCCGTTTACACATCAATGATGATATCGCCCAACTACAAGCGCTACCTCAGGATATTCACCAACAGGAAAAACGTATCGCCGAACTAACCGGACAAAGGAGTGATCAGAAGTGGTTTGTTGTTTATGGCGATAATGCAGAACAGACTCTACAACGTCTGGAAAATTTTATCCCCCGACTGGCGCTGGAAAAACAGCGAGGTACGTTCGAAAACTATCAGCGGCTGCCATTATCTTCTCTTGCTCAGCAGCAGAAAGATCTGAAGCTACTCAAAGCCTCTGTTCCGAATATCATGGCACGTCTGACAGAAACAGGGCTGCCGGTAAAACAGCCGGATTTAAACCCAATGACTGTTATGCCTGATGACTGGCTCAATAGTGTAGTCAGCGAAGGCTGGCGCCTAATGTGGATCACGTTGCCAAACGGCCAGAGTGGGGTTTTACTTCCGGTAACAGGTGTGAAAGACAGTATTCTTATGCGTCAGTTAGCCGAGAAACAAACCGGCATCAGTTGGGTCGATCGCAAACTGGCATTCGATGAGATGTTCCAGTTTTATCGCACCATACTTGGCTGGTTGCTGGCAGGCTCCATTGTCTTAATCGGGATCAGTTATGTGATCAGGCTTGGCCTGCGTCGTGGTGCAGTCAGTATCCTGCCATCGCTGCTATCACTCGGCTGCGCACTGGCTGTTCTTGGCTTCAGCGGATACAGTCTCAATCTGTTCTCAATACTGGCACTGGTGCTGGTTCTGGGGATCGGTATTAACTATACCCTGTTTTTCAGCAATCCTCGTGGCACACCACTGACTTCGCTACTGGCAATCACCGTTGCAATGTGCACGTCCCTGCTCACTCTGGGCATGCTGGTATTCAGCAGTACTCAAGCAATCAGTAGTTTTGGCATTGTATTATGTAGCGGAATTTTCACGGCATTTCTGCTCTCACCACTGGCAATGCCTGAACGTCCCAAAAGGAACAAAAAAGCATGATGCGATTATTTATCCTGTCACTGGTATGTCTGCTGGCAGCCTGTACTAATTTGCCGGAAAATGGCTCTCCCAGAGCATGGCTGAAACCGGGAGTACGTGTCTCACTGCCTGCACCGGGTATCACGCCAGCCATCAATGAACAGCAATTATTGACCGCAACAGTGAAAGGCAAACAGCAGTCATTAATTGTTCTGCTAAACGCAAGTGAAGACCAGCTATCACTGGCTGGCTTATCATCACTGGGTATTCGTCTGTTCAAACTGACTTACGACCATAATGGCATCCATTCGGAACAATCTCTGGTACTACCGGAAATTCCGCCTGCCAGCCAGGTTCTGGCCGATATCATGCTCAGTTACTGGCCGGTTTCTTCATGGCTTCCACTCCTGCCTGAAGGATGGACGCTACAGGACACGGATAACATCAGACAATTACATGATAATAAAGGTCATTTAATTACTGAAATTCAATATGACACCCAAAATGGCAGACGGTATCCGATACACGTCCGGCAGTTTATTTTTGGTTATGACATCGCCATTCAGCATTTAGAAGAGTAAAACATGATTTATATTTCTGCCGTAGGCATGCTTAATGCCTTGGGTAATAATGTAGATGACATTGCACAGAATCTGGTTTCCGGGCACGCTCCCGGCATGTATGCGCGCTCAGGCTGGTTACAGCCTGATAAAACCTGCTGTCTGGGAGGCGTTGATGCTGAATTGCCTGCTATTCCCCCGCATTTGCACCAGCATAATAGCCGCAACAACCAGCTGTTACTGGCTGCCTTAATGCAGATAAAACCCCAAGTGGATAAAGCCATAGCACAATATGGACGGGAGCGGGTTGCAGTCATTATGGGAACCAGTACTTCCGGCCTTAACGAAGGTGATACTCATGTCAACCGGACAGTTAACCAACAACCCGATGAATCCTATCACTATTATCAGCAGGAACTAGGCGATCCTTCCCGATTTATTGCCAATTACCTTGAATTGACAGGACCAGCTTTCACCATTTCCACCGCCTGCTCATCCAGTTCACGGGCGATTATCAGTGGTCAGCGTCTGATCGAGATGGGAATGGTTGATGTGGCCATTGTGGGAGGGGCGGATACCCTTAGCCGTATGCCGATCAACGGGTTCAATAGCCTTGAGGCTCTCTCGGAAACATTATGTGAACCATTTTGCCAGGATCGTCAGGGCATCACTATCGGTGAAGCCTCTACCCTGTTATTGCTGACACGGGAACCCCACTCCGTAGCACTGCTTGGTACAGGGGAGTCTAGTGATGCATGGCACATGTCAGCCCCCCATCCTGAAGGAAAGGGTGCCACTGAAGCTATTAATATGGCATTGAGTAATGCAGGACTCTCCACACAAGAGATTGGCTATATCAACCTGCACGGAACAGGAACAAAACTCAATGACCAGATGGAATCACTGATCATCAATCAGCTCTTTGGCGAGAGTACCCCATGCAGTTCAACCAAGCATTTGACAGGCCATACTCTCGGTGCCGCTGGAGCCTGTGAAGCTGGTTTGTGCTGGCTGTTGCTGAGCCGGAAATTACCCTTACCAGCACAGGATTTCTCCCGTTCGGGAATAGATACTTCGTTGGCAAGCTGTGGCCTTCTGGCACAATCTGTGCTGTTAGAAAAACCGGTTATCATGTCCAACTCCTTTGCTTTTGGCGGAAATAACACCAGTCTGATTCTGGGAGCTGTATAATGTCTGACTACTCACCCACTCACTCTTATTTACCCGTCCATCACTATATCCCCCACGAAGCCCCGATGGTGCTGCTGGAAAAGGTTATAAGTGTCTCCAGTGAAAGCGTGCATTGTCAGGTAACAGTTAACCATGAAGGCGTACTGGCACCTTTCCTTAACGCAGAAAAGAATCTGCCAAACTGGTTTGCCATTGAAATGATGGCACAAACTATTGGAGTTTGGTCTGGCTGGCATCGCAAAGAACGGCAGGAAGAAGATTCATCTCTGGGTATGCTACTTGGCGGCAGGGCAGTGCGCAATCAGGTTCCTGCGTTCACATACGGCAGTATTTTGGATATTCGAATGAATCTGTTATTGCAGGATGAAAAATTCGGTAGTTTTGAAGGTGAAGTCAGCTGTAACGGTACCGTACTGGTAACAGGCCGACTGAATACCTACCAACCAGAAAAAGAAGAACTTAAACAACTATTTAAACGGGATGGAGCAGTATAATGCGTTCAGTTTTAGTCACTGGTGCCAGCAAAGGGATCGGCAGGGCAATCGCCTGCCAATTAGCAGCAGATGGGTTCACCACTATTGTTCACTATCACCGCGATGCGAAAGGTGCAGAAGCAACGCTGGAACAGATCCAGGCTAACGGTGGCAACGGACGGATATTAAGTTTTGATATCTCAGATCGCGATGCCTGCCGTACAACATTAGAAAAAGATATCGAAGTACACGGTGCTTACTACGGCATTGTTTGTAATGCTGGTATCGCTAAAGATGGAGCATTTCCAGCGCTTGACGGAAGTGACTGGGATAGTGTCATTCATACTAATCTGGATGGTTTTTACAATGTGATACATCCCTGCATGATGCCAATGATTGGACTACGTCAGGGTGGTCGCATTATCACGTTGTCATCTGTCTCCGGTTTGATGGGTAACCGTGGACAAGTCAACTATAGTGCGGCTAAGGCCGGCATTATCGGCGCAACTAAAGCGCTTGCAATTGAACTGGCAAAACGAAAAATCACCGTGAACTGTATTGCACCTGGATTAATCGATACCGATATGATCCAAATTGAAGAAATCGCTTTAAAAGAAGCTATGAATATGATCCCTATGAAGCGCATGGGGCAGGCAAATGAAGTTGCCGGGCTTGCCAGCTATTTAATGTCTGATATTGCAGGCTACGTCACCCGTCAGGTAATTTCCGTCAATGGAGGAATGCTATGACACGCAGAGTCGTCATCACAGGAATGGGTGGGATCACCGCTTTGGGACACGACTGGCAATCAGTCTCCTCTGGGTTAAAATCCGGCGTGAATGCAGTGCAGCAAATGCCTGAATGGGCGGAATATGATGGGCTTAATACTCATCTTGGGGCTCCCGTTACTGATTTTACTTTGCCTGATCACTATACCCGCAAGCGTATCCGTTCTATGGGACGTGTTTCACTGATGTCCACTCGGGCAACTGAGCTGGCGCTTGAAATGGCGGGGCTGATTGGCGATCCTATCCTGACAAATGGTGAAACTGGTATTGCTTATGGTTCCTCAACAGGCAGCACTAAACCCGTCAGTGAATTCGCCACCATGCTAACCGAAAAGCATACCAATAATATTACCGGCACAACTTATGTGCAGATGATGCCTCATACCACTGCGGTCAACACAGGTCTGTTTTTCGGGCTGCGTGGCAGAGTCATTCCAACCTCAAGCGCTTGTACCTCTGGCAGTCAGGCCATCGGTTATGCATGGGAAGCTATTCGTAATGGTTATCAGACTGTGATGGTTGCTGGTGGTGCGGAAGAATTGTGCCCATCGGAAGCCGCTGTATTTGATACCCTATTCGCCACCAGCCAGAAAAACAACGAACCAAAAACAACGCCTTCCCCATTTGATGCTAATCGTGACGGCTTGGTGATTGGCGAAGGCGCAGGCACCCTTATTCTCGAAGAGCTGGAACATGCCAGAGCACGTGGTGCAAAAATTTACGGTGAAATTATCGGGTTTGCCACTAACTGTGATGCCTCTCATATCACTCAGCCAAAATCAGAAACGATGCAAATCTGTATGGAAATGGCGCTGAAATCAGCCGGGCTTCAACCTGCGGATATTGGTTATATCAGCGCTCACGGTACAGCAACTGAGCGTGGAGATGTCGCGGAAAGTCAGGCTACTTTCAACATCTTTGATAACAGAACGCCGATCTCCTCACTGAAAAGCTATTTCGGTCACACATTGGGTGCCTGCGGTGCTCTGGAAGCATGGCTTAGTATTGAAATGATGAATGAAGGCTGGTTCGCACCGACCATCAACTTGAATGAAGTTGATCCGGCTTGCGGTGAACTGGATTACATTATGCACCAACCACGTACAATCCAGACTGAGTTTATCCAGAGCAATAACTTTGCTTTTGGCGGGATTAATACTTCGCTGGTGATCAAGCGTTGGCAATGATTTAAATGGAAAAAAACAAGAAGTCGAATTGAAGTTAAAATGATACTTCTTGTTTTTATCCTACACAGACTAAACACAAAATATAGCGCACAATACTACAGCTCAATAACTCTTTGACACAGGAATTCCTTATCTTTATCCGCATCAACAATATGCATCTTCTTATGACAATTTGGACACAATGCGACCGTGTTTTCTATCGTGTCTACCCCCCCTTTTGAAAGCCATTCAATATGATGAGTTTCTAAATAGGGCTCTCCTTGTAAATTACAAAACGGTGCGGCAACTAAACAAAGCTGACAGACACCTTTGGCTATGCGTTTCGCGTATTCAGCAACATATTCATTACGTTCATATCGAATAGAAACCTGCGTAGAACTTCCCGGAAGCTTACGTGCGTATTTAGCCCGTTGTTTAAGCTCATCCAAACTAAGTTTTTTTGCCTTACGTATTTTATGTTCATAGATAGAGCAAATATCATCTTTTGAGATAATACGCTTTCCTGTCACTAATTTAACCGGGAACACATAAACTAAGCGTTCATTTCCTTCGATATCTGGTTGTTTCTCGGTGTAGGTCTCATCCGCTAACTCAACTTCTCCGACATAGGTGTATTTTTTGTCTTTAAACACCTCGAACAAGTGAATTTTTACACCATTAGATTTAGACTCAAAAAGAGTCTTATTCTGGCTAAATGTTAAGCTTTGATCACCCTTAGAACCCATGCCTGTATAATGGAGAATGTTCCCATCCCACCTATCGTCATAAATAGATTTGATGTGATTAGAAACAAGTAATAAGGTGTTTTTCCCATGTGATCGACGCATTCCACCTTGTGGACTGCAACCAAAAATCTCACAAATTTGTTTATTATTGAATTCATCACCTGACTTAAGTGCATTGATTTTTTTCATTGGGTTATCTCATAACATTTTCAACCGAATTTAAGAGCTATAAAATCGGGATAGCAGATACCACATAGTAATTTTAATGATCTCTTATAATAATTAGACTATTAACTTTAATACTAAATTCATGGTTATCCAAACCCAATTAATTCATTATAAAACAATAAATTGACTTTATTTTCATTTAAAAACTGGTATGAACTATTAGATTTCAACTACAATAAATGCTAATAATTGCCCTTTCATTATCTTCCCTGTCTTCATAAATCTTTTCATTCATCAGTATCAGTTTTTCTCATTGTATCTATCTGATAGAAACGGCTATAGTCCGCACAACTCAAGACTCTTGAGCAAAATATCACTGCTTGAATCACTACGACATATCCCTGTCCTTGGTATATGTCGTTATTGCCATTCGGCAAGATCCTGATGAGAAGCAGCGCATACCTGACTGATTTTTTTATGTGGAGACGACAGTAGTGAAACTGCTGCGCAAGAATGACAGTGCATTTGTACCTGTTGCGGGCTTGACTGTGTTTGCGATTGCTTCTGGTTACCTGATGAGCTTAATTCCGTTATCAATGGCGGGGTTCAGCATCGATACAGGCTACGCAAGCTGGTTAGCCAGTTCTTATTACGTTGGTTTATTAATAGGCTCACTCATGATTGAACCTGTTATTGCCAAAATAGGGCACCGTTTTTCATTTGTAAGTTTTTTGCTGCTTTTAGCAGCAACAGTTATGGTATTGCCTTTTTTTCCCAATAAAGAAATGTGGTTGCTTATTCGCTGCATAGCTGGAGTAGCTGTTGCCGGTGTTTTTGTGGTGGTTGAATCCTGGTTATTGATTGGCGACAGCCCTAAAGAACGTGCAAAACGTCTGGGTCTTTACATGACGTCGCTATATGGTGGTACAACACTCGGTCAGCTGGGCATTGGCTTTATCGGCACTCAGGGCGTGATTCCTTTTGCAGTTATTTTAGCGTTATTACTGATTGCCACTCTGCCGCCATTATTTTTACGTCAGGGCCAACCTCCGGCATTACAGCATCAGCGTCTGTCACTGAAAAAAATCACTCGTTTCAGTAAACCAGCTATTGTCGGCTGTCTGACTTCAGGGATTGTGATGGGGACCATCTATGGCCTGATGCCTTTATCATTGAGTCAAAGTAAGTTCAATACCGAACAGGTCGGCGTATTAATGGCCGCGATTATTCTGGGTGGAATGGCCATTCAGCCTATTATCAGCAAGCTGTCCATTATAGTCAGTAAAACCCTGTTACTGGCAATGGCTTCACTGTTAGGTGTATTTGCTGTCGGTATGACCTACCTTTCTGAAAGTTATATCGTCATGATCGTGGCGCTGGCGCTGTTAGGCATGTCATCTTTTGCCCTCTATCCACTCGCCATCACACTTGCCTGTGACAAACTGGATTCATCCTATATTGTCGCCGCAACTCAGGTTATGCTGTTAAGTTATAGTATCGGTTCTGCTATGGGGCCATTAGGGGCTGGGAACTTCATGTTTCAACATCATGCGGTTCAGCATACCGGAGCGATGCAGAATAATGGATTAATGGACTTCTTCTTCCTGGTCTTACTGACTACCGCGGTTTATATGCTATTAGCAGCTATTTGTCGCAAAGATCGTGTACTGGCAAATTAAAAACACGGAGATATTTTAATGCAGATACAGCAAGCTACCGAACATGATTTCCCGACACTAATCCAAATTTGGGAAGCCTCAGTGCGCGCCACTCATGATTTTTTACCTCTGGGAATGATCGATGAGTTGCGTCCATTAGTAAATGAGTACTTACCCAATCTGAACGTTTATAAGATAGTGAACGAGCAGAATAACGTGGCAGGTTTTTTAAGTGTCGAGCAAAATCGGGTGGAAATGCTATTTGTATCACCAGAGATGCGTGGAAAAGGCGTTGGCAAAATGTTATTAGAGTTTGCAATCCGTGAATTAAAAATTAATGAGCTGGATGTGAACGAGCAAAATCAACAAGGTGTCGGTTTCTACCAGTATATGGGGTTTAAAACTTTTTCCCGTTCAGAAACTGACGGGCAAGGGAATCCATTCCCGTTACTTCATATGAAGCTTGCATAATATTTGCTTGCCTGCAAAAAATATATTTATCACCCGGAATAAAAATTAATATTCCGGGTTAATATTTTATCAACAATTGTATAATTACTTATAAATAATTCTTCGTTCACTCGTTAAATAAGAAATAAATTAAATCATTCAACATCCATTAAAAAAATAGTCTGTATCGAAAATGCTGTAAAATGAAAATTTATGTAAAAATAATTTAGATAAAGTTAAAGAATTCTTTAAAGTCAATATGATATATTTGGCAGACTCATAGCTACATTATAAAGCTCAGATAGCCAGCTTTCTAGGGATCATAGATAACCATCTACTCATTAAAGTAGTAACTTTAGCGAGTAACTATAGATCACCAAAGAGAAAATCTGAAAGATGATGAGTATATATCCAATAAAAAAGTGGTAGAATAGCGCCACTGCTTTTTTTATTTTGGATTTATAACTAATGAAGTATCTACAACAATCTGAAACTAAAACGTATTCAGGCATAAAACTGTTTACCGACCTTGTCGGGAAACGTATTACACCAGGGCTACACTGGCATTCCTCGAGCAATCGGGCGAAATTTGCTTTACGCAGTTTTTTTACACCTGTTTCTACATTTAAACTATTGGACAGAATTGCCAGCACACCTATTTATCAGGATATTTTAAAAAAACAACCGAGTTTGCCCTGTAAACCACATCGTCCATATTTGAGTATTAATTTCAAACGAAACCAGATTGTTCATGCAATTAGTGAGCATTATAAAATTTTATTTCAACAGCTTACTCCGACTGTTATTGACAAGATATTTAATACTGATGCTTATTTACTGACAACTATTCAGGGGAAAAACGAGTCGTTTAATATATATATAGACTCTTTGGATAACCTGAATAAAGAAGGTGAACTATCTTTATATATGACTACAGAAAATAATGTCATTCTGGCAAAATGTGCATTCACTTTATTAAAAGTTAATGGCAAGCAAACATTATTTATTGGTGTATTACAAGGCCCAGCTAAAGGGGATAATTCTCTGGATATTATCCGTAATGCAACAAAAGAGTGTCATGGTTTATTCCCTAAACGTTTATTGATCGAATCTATTTGCCGTTTTGCTGAACATACCAACTGTGAGCAGATCTTAGCCGTCAGCAACGAAACTCATATCTATCGCAGTATCCGTTATTGGCATAAGAAAAAACACCTGATGGTGGCTGACTATAATGCGTTCTGGGAATCTCTGAGTGGTTCCAGAAAAGATAATAACGATTTTCATCTGCCATCAATCATTGAAAGAAAACCACTGGATGAGATCCCCAGCAAAAAACGCTCAGAATATCGTCGCCGTTATCAGTTACTGGATGATTTGGAGAGCCATATTAAAAGCGCTCTCACCCATTAATAATCATCACAAAAAACGAGTTTTCTGATACGACATTCAGCGAGGCTTCGCCATTAACCATGTAAGATGCGTTTTTATGGCAGGCCATTCGCTGAATACTATACTGTATATGCAAGTATCCCTAATTGTGCCGTTTTTTGTCCGTAAATGATTACGCAAAATGCCATCCAGCTTTGCCCCCAAGCGTTCAATTGCTCTGCGACTCTGCTGATTCAGAAAATGAGTGCGTATCTCCACAGCAACACAACCGAGTTTTTCAAACGCGTACTCCATTAACAGGTATTTTGTTTCTGTATTAATAGGCGTGCGTTGCGCTGATTTAGCATACCAGGTCGAACCAATCTCCAGCCTCGGGAGCGTATCATCAATATTCATATAGGATGTCATACCTACTGCCACATTCCTTTGATTATCAATAACAGCAAAAGGTAGCATTTTTCCCTGTGCATGAAGGCCCAGACGGCGGTCAATTTCAGCTTTCAAACCATCCGGAGCAGGTACATTGGCGCACCACAACTGATGTAATTGACCATCTTCAATAGCGTTGACGAACTCATCATGCCTTTCCTGCGTCAAAGGTACTAAAGTGACATGTTTTCCTGTTAAAGTGACTTGTTCAGTTATGTTTTGCATAATATTGTTATCCTTGGATATTTTTACTTTTTACTGCTATGCACTATTTTTAAAGACAACCTATAAACAAGGCTGATTTTTACCGGCGGCAGGGTAACTGAAAAAATCCTCATTATCTTAAATGAAAGTTAAATAAATATTACATTCATGTGAAGTGTTTTTGTGGGATTTATTCAAAATGAAATTTTATTTAACTAAATCTTCAAACCCATTGAGTAAGATGATTTCATGATATCTGTCACAATCAATTAACAAAGTGATTCCAATCAGACTGGAACCGTCTAAATTTGTACCAATCTCATCCGACCACTTAGCGAACCGCTAAGCCATATTGAAAACAATAATAATGTGTGAGTCGTCAAATTATTCGATGGAGACTGTAATGAGCAATTACCCTCACTTATTTACCCCTTTGGATTTAGGCTTTACTACCTTAAAGAACCGCGTCCTGATGGGTTCGATGCATACAGGGCTTGAAGAACACCCTGACGGAACCCGAAGGCTGGCTCAATTCTATGCCGAACGGGCTGCTGGAGGGGTTGCCCTTATTGTCACAGGGGGTATTTCTCCCAATCCACAAGGCGTAGTTTCGGCAGGTGCAAGTGTGCTGAACAGTGAAGATGAGTTACCTCACCATAAGTTCATTACAGATGCAGTACATCAGGCCGGTGGCAAAATTGCTCTCCAGATCCTGCATACCGGGCGTTATAGCTATCAAAAAAAACTGGTTGCTCCTTCTGCTCTTCAGGCTCCGATTAATCCATTTATCCCTAAAGAAATGACTGAAGAGGATATACAACAAACCATCAGTGACTTTGCGCGCTGTGCTCAACTGGCGCAGCAAGCCGGGTATGATGGTGTTGAAATCATGGGGTCAGAAGGCTATCTCATTAATCAGTTTCTGGTTGCCCGCACTAACCATCGGCAGGATCAATGGGGAGGCAGTTTCGAAAACCGCATGCGTTTTGCCATAGAAATTGTCAAAGCGGTGCGCGCTATCGTCGGGAAGCAGTTCATCATTATTTACCGTCTTTCCATGCTGGATTTAGTGGAAGAAGGATCTGACTGGCAGGAAATCGAGCAACTGGCTCTGGCCATTGAACAGGCTGGAGCCTCCATCATCAATACCGGTATTGGCTGGCATGAAGCCCGTATCCCGACAATCGCCACAATGGTGCCCAGAGCAGGGTTTAGCTGGGTGACCAAAAAGCTGATGGGGAAAGTAAAAATCCCTTTGATTACGACTAACCGTATCAATGACCCCCATGTTGCAGAGCAGATACTCAGCGAGGGCTGTGCCGATATGGTTTCTATGGCGCGTCCTTTTCTCGCCGATGCGGAATTTATGCTAAAAGCAGAACAAAACCGGGCGGATGAAATCAACACCTGTATTGGCTGTAATCAGGCGTGTCTGGACAGAATATTTGTCGGTAAACTGACTTCATGTCTGGTCAATCCACGCGCTTGCCATGAAACAGAATTTATTGCTGAACCCGTGACTTCTCCCAAAACTATTGCCGTAGTCGGAGCCGGGCCGGCTGGTTTATCCTTCGCTACCACAGCCGCCAGTCGCGGGCACCATGTCACATTATTTGAGCGTGAAAATAAAATTGGCGGGCAATTTAATATTGCTAAGCAGATCCCGGGTAAAGAAGAGTTCCATGAAACACTGCGCTATTTTGAACGCCAGCTGGCGCTAAATGGCGTTGACGTAAGACTTAATCACACTGCAACAGTAGAACAACTTGCTTTATTTGATGAAGTCGTCATTGCCAGCGGCATTACACCACGGACACCCGCTATTGATGGCATTCACCATGAAAAAGTCCTGACTTATCTGGATGTGTTAAAGCATAAACGTCCTGTCGGGCCGCGCGTTGCTATTATCGGTGCCGGTGGGATTGGTTTTGATACTGCGGAGTATCTGAGCCAGAGTGGGCAAAGCAGCAGCCTGAGCAGCCACGCATTCTCTCAGGAATGGGGGATCGACCAGACGCTTTCTCACCGGGGCGGATTACAGCCAGAAGGCGCACGAGTGGAACTCTCGCCCCGGAAGATTTATCTGTTACAACGCAAAGAGACTAAAGTCGGGGAAGGTCTGGGTAAAACCACTGGCTGGATCCACCGGGCCAGTCTCTCGATGCGTGGCATCACGATGCTGAATAATGTCCAGTACCTGAAAATTGATGATCAAGGATTACATATCAGCCGTGAGGGTGAGCAGCAATGTCTTGAAGTCGATAATGTGGTGATCTGCGCAGGGCAGGAGCCGCTGAAAGCACTGTATCAGCCCCTACAGGATATGGGTAAAAGTGTACATTTAATTGGTGGAGCCGATGTCGCAGCCGAGCTGGATGCCCGCAGAGCGATTGATCAGGGAACCCGGCTGGCAGTAAAGATTTAGTGCAGAAATGAAAAGTTAATACAAATAAAGAGCGGATAAAAGAAGAGTGACAATAAACCTACCGCTTATTGTCACTCTTGCTGTTTATCATTAGCGCCGTGCTAACTCTTCAGGTACCTGTTTGGCATCTTCAGCCTGACAGACTGCGGCAGTAAACAATACATCTGTTGAGGAATTCAGGGCGGTTTCAGCCGAATCCTGCAATACACCAATAATTAAACCAACGGCAACAACCTGCATGGAAATCTCATTGGAGATACCGAACATACTGCATGCCAGAGGGATTAATAATAATGACCCGCCTGCTATCCCCGATGCTCCACATGCTGCAATTGCTGAAACCACACTCAGCAATATTGCTGTTGGAATATCAACAGATATACCCAGTGTATTTACCGCCGCCAGCGTCAATACCGTGATGGTCACCGCGGCACCCGTCATATTGATCGTTGCTCCCAATGGAATTGAGACTGAATAGGTATCTTCATCCAGATTCATACGGCGGCACATTGCCATGTTAACCGGGATATTGGCGGCAGAACTGCGGGTAAAGAAAGCGGTCACACCACTTTCGCGCAGGCAGTCAAAAACCAGCGGGTAAGGGTTGCGACGTATCTTCCAATATACAATTAATGGGTTAACAACCAGTACAACAACAATCATACAGCTCAGAAGTACAACCAATAGATGTCCATAACCGAGCAATGTATCGAAACCTGTTGTGGCAATAGTGGAAGCAACCAGACCAAAAATCCCGAGAGGAGCCAGACGGATAACAACACGAACAACCTGAGTCACCGCTTCAGCCAAATCCTGAACCACTGATTTGGTCGATTCCTTCGCGTGGCGTAATGCGATACCCAACCCGATTGACCATGCCAGAATACCAACATAATTCCCTTTCAATATCGCATCAATCGGGTTAGCAACCACATTGAGCAATACTCCCTTCAATACTTCAACTATATTATCCGGTGGTGACATTTGAGCTTCATTCGTCACCAGTATTAATGTTGACGGGAATAAAATACTGCCGATCACAGCGACAACAGCAGCAAGGAAGGTTCCCATAATATAGAGAACGACAATCGGTCGGATATTAGTTTTCTGGCCTTTCTTATGATTCGCAATAGAAGACATAACCAGAACCCAAACCAGAACCGGTGCAACCGCTTTCAAAGCACCGACAAAAAGCTCACCTAATAAGCTGGTTGATTGAGCAGCAGAAGGCATTACCCATGCCAGTAATACCCCTGCAATTAATCCGATAATAATTTGTGTGACTAGGCTTCCCTGTGCAATATATTGCACAAAGCCTTTTTGTTGTTTTTCCATAGCCTATCCATTTGATATTTTGGCTTAATCAGCCTGTTGGTTTTGTGTTTGCTTTTCCAGTAGTAGGAAAGTTCAGAAAACTGAAAATAATAATTAATAAAAATATACAACCAACTCAACAAGTGATAACAAAATAGTCACATTTGTGTGATCCATTCTACACATTTCCTATTTCATCAGGCATCCCTGAAATCCCAAAAGGAATGAGGATTAAAATTTATATTTTATAATCAAATAATTATATGGATAACCCGCTTTGGCGATAGTCACCATCATCGGCATTATCTCCAATATTATTTATGGATTATTTTTACTATGTGATGATAAAACGAAGTTATTCTGGCTGGAAAAAGCAGAAATACAGCTATACAACAGGGAAAATCAGAAAACAGAGTTATTTTATGCAAACTTCGTAACTGAATTAATTAATTGATATCTCTGGGCGATGTTACTTTTATATTCATACAAATGTTCAATTGCTCACCAAAATTTTCTGTTTCACTACTGATGATTTTGTTAGAGTGTCCCTGTCATTTATTCATGCCATTTGAAAGGAGTTTGAAGGCTCATAATTGTCAATCCGTATATAACTTTTTGTATATTATGATTATTTAATAGTAAAAAATCATAAATACACCATAAAAGTAAGATGTAATCCTTAACCCGCGTTTTAGGAACATTTGATGGAAATTGTAACAGACCTTATTTATGCACTTTGGCACCAAGATTACGCAACACTAGCTAACCCCTCATTAGTTTGGGTCATTTACCTTCTGCTATTCACAATCCTGTTTCTGGAAAATGGGGTGTTACCTGCGGCATTTTTGCCCGGCGATAGTTTACTGATATTAGTTGGCGTTCTGGTTGCTCAGGATACAATGGATTTTTCCATTACATTAATTGTTCTTACCGCGGGTGCAAGTCTCGGTTGCTGGGTTGGCTATCTTCAGGGACGCTGGCTGGGGAACACAAAATTAGTGCAGGGATGGCTGTCCCATCTTCCTCCCCATTATCATCAACGTGCCCATAATCTCTTCCATCGTCATGGCTTGTCAGCACTGCTAATCGGCCGTTTCATCGCTTTTGTCAGAACATTACTGCCTACACTGGCAGGTCTTGCCGGACTGAATAATACACGTTTTCAGATATTCAATTGGCTCAGTGGTTTCTTATGGGTCATTATCCTGATGACTCTGGGCTATGCTCTCGGTAAAAGCCCCCTATTCCGCGAGTATGAACACTATCTGATGAACTTTCTGGTGCTGCTGCCTGTAGGTCTGTTACTGATCGGTTTAATTGGTAGCCTGACGTTTATCTGGCGCAAAAAACGCACAAATAATTCTCCACAATAATTCTCCCTCTTTATTTCCCCTGTAGCATTGCGGATAACCATGTTGCAGGGGTTTGAACACCAATTCCTGCTATATATTTAGGATTAATCTGTCGCATCATGTAATAATTTTTCACCATCTTGCCTTTAAACTCCTTACAAAAACGTCTATGGTAGAAATTCATTCACCGTATATATACGAGGAGAATTCCATGCCACAGAAAAAAAACTCTGACGAATTACGTGCTGAATTACAGTCCCTTGCGGATACTCTGGAAGAAGTTCTCAACAGCTCTGGTGAACAATCCAAAGCAGAACTGGAGAAAATTCGCAATAAAGCAGAGAAAATGTTGAAAGATGCCCGCACTGTTATCAGTGATGCCGGCGATAAACTTACAGGCCAGACCAAAGAAATAGCCGGTCGTGCAGATAATTATGTCCGCGATAATCCCTGGACCGGTGTAGGTATCGGTGCAGCAGTAGGTATCGTACTGGGTGTATTACTGGCAAGACGCTAATATGACGCAATTACCCCATTCACAAGGCCCGGGGAGAGGAGTATTTAATACCTTACGGCGAGTAGCAACTCTGATTGTCGGCATGGTTGAAACCCGAGTTCAGCTTGCAGCGGTTGAGCTGGAAGAGGGAGCCGCCACGCTGGTGAAATTACTGTTGCTGGTAGGGTTCACGCTGTTATTCGCAGCCCTTGGCATAACATGTTTGTTAATACTGGTCTTTCTGGCCGTTGATCCGGTCTACCAGATGACCATTATCGCTATTGCCGCAGGAACCTTGCTGCTTCTCGCCGTGCTTGGCACGATTTGGACTATCAGAAAATCCCGCCATCTGGCTTTTTTCAATGCTACCCGAGAGCAACTCAGAATCGATCGCAATATGTTGGAAAATGACCATGAATAAGCCGCGACACCTGCAACGGGAAGAGCGCAAGCAGGCATTACTACAACAAATCCAGCTACAGCGTCAGTCTCTTTCAGAGCACGGTCAGCAATGGATCGCCCTTACCCGCACTTACGATCATAGCTGGCAGACACTGCTCTCTTTCAAACCTTATTTTGCTGTCGGCAGTGGCATATTACTGCTCTATGGCATCCGCCACCCTAAAAAGCTTTATCGTTGGTCGCTCCGTATGCTTGGCGTCTGGAAATTCATTGATACTGCCCGTAATATCTTTAACAGACGTTAATATTTTCTACCGGATTATTCTTTTTCAAATCTCTTTACGTATATTGAGGTATTCCTTCAAAAAAATTGCATTAAATTGTTAATATTCCTTACTATCAACCAATGACACCTCTCCTTAAAATACTCTCCATCAACAAATACCATCAATAAATGATGAGCTTAATTGTGCTTTTTAGAACACACGCCTGGAGACGTTCATGAAAAAATTTGAAGATAGTGGTTTATTAGTCGCACGTATTTTAATTTCAGTCCTGTTCATTATTGCAGGCTATGGGAAGTTAGGGAGTGCTTATGCAGGCACACAGGAATTCATGGAAGCAATGCACGTGCCCGGCATTTTACTGCCACTCACTATCTTGCTTGAACTCGGCGGCGGCCTCGCTGTGCTGTTCGGATTGTTGACCCGTACAACAGCCGTATTCACTTTTATTTTCTGTATCCTGACCGCACTGCTGTTCCACTATGATTTTTCAGACGATATGAACCAGACGATGTTCCTGAAAAACTTCTCTATCGGTGCAGGTTATCTGTTGCTGGCAATGATGGGACCGGGCAAATTCAGTATTGACCGCTTGCTGAAAAAGAACTGGTAATTACCTGCCATAATACAAAATACCCTCACACAGCAAAGCCCCTATCACTCAGGGGCTTTTTGATAATACTACTTGAATAATTTAGGAATTTCCCGCAGGCACCATGCCTTGGCTTCTCCCATCCGATCACGCCGCCATGCCATAATAATGTTAGTTTCATGGATATATTCCGAACCAACAACCCGCAGACGACCTTCTGCAATATCTTTCTCCACCATCGGATAGGGCATGGTTGCGACCCCCAGACCGGCCAACAGTGCCCGCCGTTTATTTTCCAGCGAACTGACCGTTAACCGGGGTTGCTTATCCAGTAGCTGAACTGTCAGCACCGGGCGTTCTCTTGCCGTATCAGCTACCGCTATTCCTCGGTATTTAACCCGCGTAGCATCGGATAAAGGTTCCGGTTCATTGTGGATAGGATGATCCATACTGGCAACGTAAACATTCTTGATGGAGTAAAGAGGGCGTGAGTTGATTTCTGCTGATGCCCTGAAATGAAGATCTGGCGCAATCACAATATCTGCATAGCCAGTTTCCAGACGTTCCCAGGCACCTGCCAGCACTTCTGTGACTAATGAAAGCTGAGTATTCGATTTATTCGCCAGCTTATCCACAAGGGGAAAGAGTGACTCAACAGGAAACAAGGCTTCACAGACGATAAATAAATGGGTTTCCCAGCCACGGGCAAGCGCCTGTGCATCTGTGGTGAGCTTGTCTGCGGCTTCAAGCAGTACCCTGCCCCTATCAAGCAACATGCGGCCAACATTGGTAAATTTTGTGCGATGTCCGGAGCGGTCAAACAGCACAACATCCAGCTCTTCTTCCAGTTTCTGCATGGTATAACTTAATGCAGAAGGTACTCTTCCCAACTCATCCGCTGCGGCCGCAAAACTTCCCCGACGTTCTATTGCATCCATAACCCGCAGGGATTCCAGTGTTAACGCTCGTTCTTTACCCATATATGTCCGTTACCCACAATTTCTCAGTCAGTAAATTTGAATATAGGGAGCAGATTAACTGGCTAACATTTCAACGTCCAGATAATTAAGATTGAGACTAACAGTGTGTGGCAAGGAGAACATGCTCATGATAATAACCAGAACAGCAAATCAGTGTGGAAAAGCCGACTATGGTTGGTTAAAAGCGCAGTATACTTTTTCATTCGGTCACTATTTTGACCCAAATTTTTTGAACTACGGGGCACTACGAGTACTTAATCAGGAAATACTTGCCCCACAAACAGAACTCAAGCCAAAGGCTTATCCTCATGTCGATATCCTGAATATTATTCTACAGGGTGAAGCGGAATATCGTGATAGTGCAGGAAACTACATTCAGGCTCATCAGGGAGACTGTCTGCTATTTTCCACTCGTCAGGATCTACGCTACAGCGAGCATAATCTCAGTAAGAAAAAATCGCTGCATCGCCTGCAAATCTGGCTTGATGCCAAGCCACATCAGGCTCCGCAACCGGTACAGTGCAGGAGGCTGTCAGCTCAGCCACTAACATTACTGGCTTCACCTGCCTCCGGAAAAAACAGCATGCACCTGCGCCAATCAGCGTGGATAAGCTACCTTATGCTACAAGCTGGTGAGGCTCATAACGTACCGTTACAGGGGAAACGCGCCTACCTGCAATCTGTCAGCGGTAATGCTGAAATCTATGCTGATAGCAAGTCTGGCACAGCAGCTCATGCCAATATCAGGTGTGGGGATGGGGTATTTATTCAGGATGAAACGCAACTGAACCTGCGGGCAACTTCTGCATTTCAGGGGCTGCTGATCGATTTGGGAAATCAATTACCCTGATCCGCTTTCCTGGACTAGGTGATGCGCTTTTTTATGGTAGACAAGCCGGTTTTGTAGCATGAATACAAATAGCTTAGCTTCTGCCACACGGGATCTGATAACATGGGTCGTGGCATGATAGTTCGGGTAACGAGTTTTTTGGCGAAAATAAGATACCAAATTATTATGCCGCTCAATTCCCTTTGAGTAAGCGTCAACACGCCCCAATACCACTTAAGAAAGTTATAATGAAAAAAGAAGTTCGGTTCCGTCCTTTATTTTTGCACCCACGCTATTGGTTTACATGGTTTGGTCTCACTATTCTATGGTTGCTAGTTCAGCTTCCTTACCCTGTTCTGATGCGACTGGGAGCTAGCGCAGGTAAACTATCCCGTCACTTCCTTAAACGCCGCGAACGTATTACCTGCCGTAACATCGAACTCTGCTTTCCTCACATTAGTGAAGAAGAAAAAGAAAATATGATTGCGGCTAATTTTGCATCGCTGGGGATGGCTCTGGCTGAAACCGGTATCGCTTGGTTCTGGTCTGACCGTGCAGTAAAACGCTTGTTTAATGTTTCAGGTCTGGAGAATTTACATTCCGCACAGAGTGAAAAAAATGGAGTGATGTTAATCGGTATACATTTTATGTCACTGGAGCTGGGTGGTCGTATCAGTGGGTTGTGCCAGCCGATGATGGCAATGTACCGGCCGCATAACAACTTAGTCATGGAATATGTTCAGACTAAAGGCCGTATGCGTTCAAATAAGGCAATGATTGATCGCCGAGATCTGAAAAAGATGGTTCGGTTTTTGAAACAAGGCGAATCAGTTTGGTTTGCTCCAGACTTGGATTACGGCCCTAAAGGCAGTACCTTTGCGCCATTTTTCGCGGTAGAAAAAGCAGCGACAACCAATGGCACTTTTGTTTTATGCCGTCTGGCTAAACCTGCGATGGTGCCAATCATATTGATCCGTAATAAAAATAACGATGGATATAAACTAATTATCGAACCCGCACTTAACAATTATCCTCATACTGATGAATCATCCGCAGCGGCTTATATGAACAAAGTCATTGAAAGGCAAATAATGCATGCTCCCGAACAATACCTTTGGTTACATCGCCGCTTTAAAACCCGCCCAGCAGGTGAAGAATCACTATATGACTAAGTGCAAAGTAGGTTACCAGTCTATTTGGTTATTTCCTGACACACATACGAATAGGGCGTGTTGATATTTTGTCTTCATCATTGACTCGCCCCACATAAGTACCCAGATAATGACAAATGCCAGTGCCAATGTACTGGCATAATTTCGCGCCAATTCACTCAATTCCCTGCGAGAAAACGTCTACACACCCTAATATCCTGAATAAAAGAAGAAGCCCCATAAAGCTGACGCTTTATGGGGCTGAATCTGTGGAGTTGGCCGATAAGCCGGGTTCTGTCGTGGACAATCATTCATCTAGGCCAGAACTTACGCGCTGGCTCAAGCAACCTACCCGGGTTCGATACGGGCCGTACCATGTGAACCTCTATTTGGTCTTGCTCCGGGTGGAGTTTACCGTGCCACGGACTGTTACCAGCCGCGCGGTGCGCTCTTACCGCACCCTTTCACCCTTACCTGATCTCAGCTTCTCACGAAGAAAAGCTGAGCCATCGGCGGTTTGCTCTCTGTTGCACTGGTCGTAGGCTTTCACCTCCCAGACGTTATCTGGCACCCTGCCCTGTGGAGCCCGGACTTTCCTCCCCTTTACTTTTCCCCGAAGAGAGCAGTAAAGCAGCGACTGTCTAGCCAACTCCGGCGCGGATTATAAGGGGTTTATTTCCTGATGTATAGGAGTTTTCACACATCCCTTTATACACAATGGATTTCACATTTCAGTTTCATTTTGCTCAATAGCATGACGATACAGAGCATTTTTCTTCACGCCATGAATCTCAGCGGCCAAAGCCGCTGCTTTCTTCAACGGCAGCTCTTTTTGTAATAATGCCAGTGTCCGTAATGCTTCTGGCGGGAGACTGTCATCTGCGGGTTTGTGATACCCCTCAACAATCAACACCATTTCCCCCCGACGGCGAGTTTCATCCTCCCTGATCCACGCCAGTAACTCTCCCACAGGCATACCCTGAATAGATTCCCATGTTTTCGTCAGCTCTCGCGCCAACACCACATATCGCTCAGCTCCCCAGACTTCAACAATATCTTCTAAGCTGTCCAGCAAACGATGAGTGGATTCATAGAAAATCATTGTCCTTGATTCCTGAGCCAAATCACGCAGCGCATCCTGACGCCCTTTGCTTTTGGCTGGCAGAAAACCTTCATAGCAAAACCGATCGGAAGGCAGACCGGCCGCAGATAATGCCGCAATTGCCGCACAAGGCCCCGGCAACGGAACAACACTAATTCCGGCTTCACGACAGCGACGGACAAGGTGATAACCCGGATCATTAATTAATGGCGTTCCGGCATCAGAGACAAGCGCAATACTTAAACCCTGTTGTAATTTCGCAATTAATTGATCTGCTTTCTGCTGTTCATTATGATCATGAAGTGCGAACATGCGCGCATTAATGGCAAAATGTTGAAGTAACAGGCCAGTATGTCGCGTATCTTCGGCAGCAATCAAATCGACATGTTTAAGAACTTCAAGTGCGCGCTGAGTGATATCCCCCAGATTTCCGATAGGAGTTGGCACAACATACAGCGTAGATGTCGTAACCACTGCTCGATTGGTTTGATTCATTGTTTCATCCGAATGACCGATTTAAAATTGAGCATCTTTGAAAAAAACATCACTGGATACAGTATGCTTCCCTCAATTTTTGTGCGTTTCAAAACTGGTTTAGTCTGCACAGCATTGCTGACAACTATGATTATTGCAGGGTGTACCATGCCTACACCACAAGGGCAACCACCTTCTGAGCCACAAGACAAGATCAGCGCAGAGATTAACCGCTATCAGGCCATTATTGATAATGCAGGCAACCAGCCTTCTCTGGAAGTCATCCGTGCTTATATTGCACTGGAACCCAATATAGAAAATGAAGCCGCACATCAGCAAAATATTGATGATACTTGGCAAGCCCTGACTCATCTCACTGCCCAGCAGCTCAGCGAACTGGTCATTAATGCCAATGAATACACTCTTCAGGGTTGGCTCGACCTGCTCAACGCTTATCAGGCCAATAAGCAGGATACGGATAAACTTCGTTCGGCCATTCGGGACTGGCAAATTCGTTATCCGGAAAACCCTGCTGTTCAGAGCTTGCCTTCCTCTATGAAACAAATGTTGCATGTCACTCAAGTCCAACAGGCCAGTATCGGGCTTTTCCTGCCTTTGAGCGGACAGGCTAAAGCATTTGGTGATGCGATTCGTCAGGGGTTTCTGGATGCACAAAAAGGACTGCCAAAACCTGAGCTACCTGTAAATACATCAGCTGTAGCGCCTAGTAGTGCTGTCGACAATACTTCTGTTGATACCGATTCTGTTGACACGAATTCTGTTGATAGCATCATTACCAACGCGGTGGAAACCGATCAGGCGAACACTGCGGATACAACGGAAACGGGTATGACAGGGCAATTCACCATTAATTCAGTTCCTGTCAATCATCAAGTAGTGAAAATATATGATACCGACAGCCAGCCTTTGGCTAACCTGCTGGCACAGGCGGAGCAGGACGGAGTAACACTCGTCGTTGGCCCTCTGCTGAAACCTCAGGTAGAACAGCTGGTACAGATAAATACTCCGTTAAATATTCTGGCATTGAATAAACCGGATACCACACAACTTCATCCTAATTTCTGTTATTTCTCTCTGTCACCTGAGGACGAAGCTAAAAGCGCAGCGCAGCATATCTGGCAGCAACAGAAACATAATCCACTGGTGTTAGTACCACGCTCTGTATTGGGCAGCAGAGTAGCAAATGCCTTTGCAACTGAATGGCAGCAATTAGGGGGTTCCGAAGTATTACAACAATCCTTCGGCACAGTGGCGGAAATGAGACAATCCATGAACCGTGGGGTCGGCATCCGTATGTCCGGAACCGCAATTCCGGTCAGCAATTCTGTTCCTGATGCCAATGAAACGCAATTTTCTGATACAACACAAACAGATAAGCACCTACCCGTTGTCACCAGTACATCTCGTGGCCCGGTTGATGCGGTCTATATTGTGGCAACAACCGATGAGCTGACACTCATCAAGCCAATGATTGATATGGCAATCAGCTCCCGCAAAAAACCGGCTCTTTATGCCAGCTCACGCAGTAATAAAGCCGATGCAGGCCCGGATTTTCGTCTGGAAATGGATGGTATGCAGTTCAGTGATGTCCCATTATTAACGGGAGCGAATGTTCCACTGATGAGGCAGGCGGCCAGTAAGTTCGGGAATGATTACTCTCTGATGCGCCTCTACGCAATGGGAATTGACGCCTGGTCACTGGCTAATCATTTTGCACAACTACAACAAGCCAACGGTTTCAATATGAATGGCGAATCAGGTGAACTCTCTGCCACAAATGATTGTACAATATATCGCCAACTACCGTGGATGCAATTCAGCAATGGGCGCATTATGCTGGAGAGCCGCATGACAGAAAATAACGTAACCGGAAATACTGACAGTACGCTGAACAATGCTACAGAGAACTCAGCGACTGACAATCATGCTGGGTAGAGCCTGAAGGCAGTAAGTCAGCCCGATAAATAACATCTTCTTTTGAGTGGTAATTTCAGGATGAAAAAGCCCCAAATTAATCGTTACGCGCAGGGATGCCATTACGAACAACAGGTTAAACAGTTTCTGCAAAAACAGGGTCTTGTGTTTATTGCAGAGAATGTGAAAATTCGTGGTGGAGAAATCGATCTGATCATGCGTGACAAGCAGGTCTGGGTTTTCGTTGAAGTTCGTTTCCGCCAGAATGCACAATATGGTGATGCCATTGCTACAATTACCCAGAGCAAACGCAGAAAGTTATTGCATACGGCTTCGGTCTGGCTTTACCAGCGTAACGAATCTCTTGATACTGCGGCCTGCCGTTTTGATGTTTGCGCAATTACCGGTCAGAAATTTGAATGGCTGAAAGATGCCTTCAATTTAAATGAAAACCTATCTGATAGGTTCTGAATTTCAATAAATATATTATCAATAATATAGGTCATAACGTGCTGGATAGAATTAAAGTCTGCTTTACAGAAAGTATTCAAACGCAAATCGCAGCAGCAGAGGCATTACCGGACGCCATTTCGCGCGCCGCAATGATGATGGTTCAATCACTGCTGAATGGCAACAAGATCCTGTGCTGTGGCAATGGCGGATCCGCCGCAACAGCACAGCGTTTTGCCGCCAGTATGATAAATAGATTTGAAACAGAGCGGCCAAGTCTGCCAGCATTGTCACTGAATGCTGATAATGTTGTCATCACTGCCATCGCCGGCAGCAGGCAGCCGGAAGAAATCTACGCTAAGCAGGTCCGGGCTCTGGGGCAGGCCGGAGATGTTCTGCTGGCTATTTCTACGCATGGTAACAGCCGGGCTATCATTAAAGCCGTAGAAGCAGCCGTTACCCGCGATATGACCATTGTTGCACTGACAGGTTTCGATGGCGGTGAGTTAGCAGGGTTACTGGGACCACAGGATGTGGAAATCCGTATTCCTTCCCACCACAGTGTCAGGATTCAGGAAGTCCATATGCTGACAATTAACTGTCTGTGTGACTTAATCGACAATACTTTATTTCCTCATCAGGATGACTAAGGAGCCAAATAATGCGGTTACTCTCTTTATTACTGGTATTTTGCAGCACAATATTACTACAGGGATGTATTGGTGCAGCCCTTGTAGGCTCTGCGGCAATTGCTACCAAAGCAGGTACGGATCCACGGACGGTTGGGCAACAGGTGGACGATACGACTCTGGAAGCCCGTGTCAGTAATGCCATAAGCAAAGATCCACAAATTAAGTCTCAGACCCGTATCGTCACAACGGTTTATCAGGGAAAGGTTCTGTTAACCGGACAAAGCCCGGATATGCAGCTGGCAGAGCGGGCAAAACAGATAGCGTCGAAAACTGAAGGTGTCAGTGTGGTCTATAACGAAATCAGACAAGGAAGGCCGGTTTCTCTTGGTACTGCCTCAGTGGATGCCTGGCTGACAACGAAAGTACGTTCAAAAATTCTGGCCAGCGATGCTGTGAAGTCATCAAATATCAAAGTGGTGACTGAAAATGGCGAAGTCTTTTTATTCGGGATTGTGACCAAACAAGAAGGCGCAGATGCAGCGAAAATTGCCAGTGAAACTGATGGCATTAAACGTGTAACCACCGCATTTACTTATCTCGACTAACCGCCGGGAGAGCAGCATAAAACAGAGCTGCTTTGTTTGTACTTCTATACCCTATGGATTTCGAGTTGCATCGCAGCGGCAAGAGAATTCATCCCCAGGAGCATAGATAACTATGTGACTGGGGTGAGTGAGCGCAGCCAACAAAGAGGCAACTTGAAAGACGACGGGTATATATCCGCCATCTTTCCGGCAGTACCACATTATATCTTCAGTTTATTCGAGTCAGAAAATGCTTCCCTCCCAATAACTGCATTTGACGTAATATCCATTGCTGGCGTTGCAGCACATAGGCAGAAGGTGCATCAACCCGGTAGCGTATCGGATTAGGTAATACTGCCGCCAGAAGAGCCGCTTCAGAAGCGGTCAGCCGGCTGGCTGGTTTACCGAAATAGTGCCGGGAAGCGGCTTCCACACCAAAAATTCCCCTGCCAAATTCAGCAATATTCAGATAGACAGTGAGAATACGTTTCTTTGACCACACCAGTTCCAGAGCCATTGCCATTCCCGCCTCCAGACCTTTCCTTACCCAACTGCGCCCTTCCCACAGGAATAAATTCTTGGCGGTTTGCTGAGTAATGGTGGAAGCCCCACGTATCCGTTTCTGATCTTTTTTATTATGTTCCACCGCCATTTTTATCGCAGAAAAATCAAATCCCCAGTGTTCCGGAAACCGTTGATCCTCGGCAGCAATCACGGCTAATGCTATATAAGGTGAGATTTGATCTTGGTCCACCCAACTAGAGCGAGAAACATAAGATAAATTAATTGAGATTAACGCATCTACCTGTCTTTCCAGCATCACCATAGAAAACGGCACTGGCAGAAATGAAAATGTGATTACAGCAACAAACCATAAAAGAGTGATCGTAAGCACAATTTTCTTCAACCAGCGCCATAATATTGAAAAAGGATTTCTCATCCTATTACTCAATCATTTCCAATATTTTTCTGACTAATTTATCGATCCCTATTTCAGCCTCAGACAAGGATTGAGCCAGCATATATGCTGGGGTTGTTACAATTTTGTTTTCAAAATCAATAACAATGTCGTCAACCGGGCATTCAATATGAATCCCGCCCATTTTCTCTATCTGTGATACCGTTTCAGGATCATTACCTATAGTGACTTTTATCGATTCGCCTAATATTTTAGGCACCATCACAGGAGCAATACACATAAACCCCATCGGCTTGCCTTTTTTGTGCATATCCTGAACAACACTAAAAAATTCTTTATTTATTTCACAATCAAATCCTTTAAATGCGAAATTACTTAAATTTTTAGCTGCGCCAAAACCTCCGGGAACGATAAGTGCATCCAATGTATCGGCATTAATTTCAGATAATGGCTGAATATTACCTCTTGTTATACGGGATGATTCTTCCATTATGTGACGTATTTCTTGTTTTTCCTCTCCATTAAGGTGATTAATTACATGATGTTGTGACTCATCTGGAGAAAAAAAAGACACTTCAGCGCCTAAACGGCTCAAAGAGAGCATAGTTAGGACTGATTCATGGATTTCACTCCCGTCATAGACCCCACATCCACTTAATATCACTGCAACAGATTTCATATTTATCTCCATTTGTAGTAGATTAATGCTTAACCCCTTAGAGGGTTAAACACCAATCTTCATCACAGATTTTAATGAATCTTGTAACAAAAAATCTTATCTTTGCTATGTTGGTACTTGTGTTCTGTGTGAAAGAATTCTCAAATTACTCGCGCCTAAAAAAAATCTTAGATTAGCGGGTAAACAAGTTTCCCTGGTGTTGGCGCAGTATTCGCGCACCCCAACTTCGGTTGGGGTTATTTTTTTGTAGCGCCCGTTAACCAGTTTCTTAATGTTTCCGTATCATTTTTCCATTCCAGATTTAACTCATCGACCCACTCTTGTACGTTATCCCACCACGCGGGTAAATCCGGTGACTGGATCTGCTGTGCCAACTGTTGCAAATGACGCAATCCGACAGAACCAGCAGCGCCTTTAATTTTATGGGCCTCTTCTGCAATCCCTTTTTGGTCTCTCGCCGTCATATTTGAGTCCAATAGGGCAAGGTAGCCCGGCATCATATCCTCAAAAATAGTCAGGTTATCGATGACCATTTGCGGCCCAACCAGATCGATATACTGGTTAAGCATCTCAGTATCGAGTAACTCTTCCTCTTTCTTCGGCTCAATGAATTCCGGTAATACAGTTTCAGCTTCCGTTGACTTACCCCAGAATTTTTCCATTACCGCCGTCAGTTCCTTAACAGAAAGCGGCTTACTGAGTACTTCATCCATGCCAGCATCAAGATATTCTTTTTTGTCTTTCAATACATTGGCAGTCAGAGCGATCAGAGGAGGGAGCGTGTGATTCGGGTAACGTTGATGTAATTCGCGGGCAACATCCAGACCCGTCATATCCGGTAACTGAATATCAAGCAGCACCAGATCATATTCATCAGGATCAAACATATCCAGAGCATCACCGCCAGTCATGGCAACATCGACACTATTACCCAGTTTCTCCAGAACAGAACGGGCAACAATCACATTCAGCTCAATATCCTCAACCAATAGAATATTCAGGGCAGGTAATGGCAATGCGTCTTCTTCTTCCGCCCCTTCCGGGTTTTCATCAATCGCAGACGCGATGATAGATAAAGTAAAACAGGAGCCTTTTCCGACTGTACTATTAACTGTGATATCGCCACCCATAGCCTGTGCAAGCCGTTTCGACACTGCCAGGCCGATCCCTGTCCCTGTTGCCGGGCGGCCACCAGCACTGTCTCTGACCTGATAATACATGGCGAAGATTTTTTCTAATTCATCAGCTGGGATGCCAATACCGGAATCAGTCACTTCAAACAGCAGACGATCCCCTTTTTCACGCCAGATACGAACCCTTATCTCCCCTTTCTGGGAAAACTTCACCGCATTACCAATTAAATTCCATAGGATCTGACGTAAACGGGTTCCATCAGCCAGTATTCTGGCCGGTAGTGGCAACTCAGGTTCCAATACAAAACGGATCCCTTTTGGCTGCGCCAGTAATCCGGATATGTTCTCCAAGTCCACTATAAAACTGGTAAAATCAATGGGCTGGCTGTCGAGCTGAACTTTTCGTCGTTCAATTTTATCCAACTCAATGATATCATTAAAAATATTACCCAGTGTGATTGCGCTGACATGGATCGTTTTCAGATAGTTGCCCTGTTCTGGTGTCAGGTTAGTATCCATCAGGATACGGCTTAAACCGACAATGCCATTTAAAGGCGTACGAAGCTCATGGCTAATCGTAGAGATAAAAGTAGTTTTATCCCTGCTGGCATTCTCCAACGCATCCTGATAGCGCTTACGCTCGGTTATATCGCGCCCGAAGCCCATCAGGCCATGCCTCTTGCCGATACGATCATAAAAAGGCACTTTTCTCAGCTCAAAACAGGCCTTGCGCCCATCAGGATAAACCAGCCACTGCTCATAGGTCAGTGAGACATTGTGCCGAAAGACTTTTTCATCCGTCTCCATTACCTTGTTGGCAATTTCTTTATCGTAGACTTCTGTCGGTGTCAGGCCAATCAGTTGCTTTTCACTTTTACCGGTCAGCAGCTCCATTGCGCGGTTACAACCGGAAAATTCATTGTCTTCGTTGCGGTAATAAACCAGATCAGGCGAAGCATCAAGAAACGAACGTAACAAAACGGATTGTTGTTCAAGTTCAATCTGTGTTTTTTCGCGGTGCTCCATTTCTAATTTCAATTTATCCAGCAGGACCAGATGCGCCTGTTCCGCTTTTTCTCTTTCACTGATTTCCTGATTCAGTTGAGTAATATTGTCTTTTAGCTGTTGATTCAGTTTGGCATCACGCTGGCGCATTTCCTCCAGCTTTCCCACCAGACTGGATAAACGCTGGCGTGACTCTTCCAGCTGTTCCACAACAATAGAGAGAAAATAGACAGCCCACGGTGTAATTAATAAACCAAAGAAAATAGAACGGATTAAATCAATACGCTGCACTTCCCCATGCAAGACGAAAGTTACGGCCATTTGCATCGTCATTGCCAGAATTACCAGAACAGACGCCAGTAGTAATGAAAAACGCACAAGCCCGAGTTTCATCATTAAATCAACGTAATATTGGGCAAGCCCCCTGATAAACTTCATAACAGCTCCAAGTAAAATCACCAGATTGCATCATAGCCTAAAAAAAGCCTGACTTCGTTAGGGATATTATTTCCCATTCTCAAAAAGAATAAAAAAGCATAAAAACAGAATAATAAATCACCCCTGAATTTAATTACCCACAAGCGACTAAAAAACAAACAATAATTTATACTTAACAAACTTAAAATACATAACTACATTCTTACAAAAGCAATAAAAAAAGATTAATAAACCAATGAAAGGCGATTTTAAAGCACATTTAAAATGCACATTAGGTGTAGAATGGTGATATAAATCACATCATATCCAAGTCATGACACAGGTCACAAAACGGGTAATTAACGAATATATTACATATATTCAATTAACTAACCTCATTCTCATGGCTGAAAACACCTTTAGACACAATTTGACCTACTTTATTTTTCTCGCTAAGTTGGGAATTCACTGAAAATCACCTGCTAGTTTTTTATCTAGCTCATATTTATGCAGTGCCCTTATACAGAAACACAACATCATTTTGCTGTCTGTTATTAGCGGTAAATGGTACTGCCGATAAGACAAGCAATATTTGACTGAGGGCGCAATTCAGACGCCTGTAAAAATAATGATTTATATCATCACGTAATTGATGTGAGAGTCGGACAGAACTTGAGGGATTTACCATGTTGTATGACAAATTACAGGAAAAAGATAACTGTGGCTTTGGGCTAATCGCACATATTGAAGGGGAACCAAGCCATAAAGTGGTGCGTACAGCGATACACGCATTAGCCAGAATGCAACATCGGGGAGCAATTCTGGCAGACGGGAAAACCGGCGACGGCTGTGGTTTATTAATGCAAAAACCCGACCGTTTTTTCCAGATGCTCGCGAATGAACAATCGTGGCGACTGGCAAAAAACTACGCCGTCGGTATGCTGTTTTTAAGTCAGGATAGCCAAATCGCTCAGGCATGCCGCAATATTATTGAGCAGGAGTTAGAACATGAAACCCTGTCTATCGCTGGATGGCGGGAAGTCCCCACCAATCAGGATATTTTGGGTAGTATCGCCCTGTCGAGCCTTCCCCGTATTGAACAGATCTTTGTCAACGCTCCAGCCGGATGGCGATCACAGGATTTAGAGCGCAGGCTGTTCATTGTCCGGCGGCGCGTGGAAAAACGTATTACTGATAAAGATTTTTATGTTTGCAGCCTTTCCAATGTAGTCACTATTTATAAAGGGCTATGTATGGCGGCTGATTTACCACGCTTCTATCCGGACTTAGCCGATTTGCGGATGGAATCTGCGATCTGCCTGTTCCACCAGCGGTTTTCAACCAACACCGTTCCCCGCTGGTCACTGGCTCAGCCGTTCCGTTATCTGGCTCACAATGGAGAAATCAATACGATCACCGGAAACCGTGAATGGGCAAGAGCAAGAGCTTATAAGTTTCGCACTCCTTTGATCCCGGATTTACAAACGGCGGCTCCTTTTGTCAATGAAACCGGCTCCGATTCCAGCTCACTGGATAACATGCTGGAGCTGTTTCTCAACGGAGGGATGGATTTAATCCGCGCAATGCGTTTACTTGTCCCGCCAGCATGGCAGAACAACCCAGATATGGATGATGATCTGCGCGCCTTTTTTGATTTTAATTCCATGCATATGGAGCCGTGGGATGGCCCTGCCGGTATTGTTATTTCTGACGGGCGTTATGCAGCTTGTAACCTTGACCGCAACGGTTTACGTCCGGCCCGTTATGTGATTACCAAGGATAAACTGATTACCTGTGCTTCAGAAGTGGGAATATGGGATTATCAGCCCGATGAAGTCGTAGAGAAAGGGCGGGTCGGGCCGGGCGAATTAATGGTGATCGACACCCGAAAAGGCCGGATTCTGCACTCTACGGAAACAGATAACGATTTAAAAAACCGTCATCCTTATAAAGAGTGGCTGGAAAAAAATGTCAGACACCTGACACCATTCGAAAAATTACCGGAAGCACAGGTTGGCAAACGAGATTTGGATGATCGTATGCTGGCAACCTATCACAAACAGTTTGCTTACAGTAATGAAGAGCTGGATCAGATTATCCGCGTACTCGGTGAGAATGGTCAGGAGGCAACCGGATCAATGGGCGATGACACGCCATTTGCCGTCCTTTCCAGCCGCCCGCGTATTATCTATGACTATTTCCGCCAGCAGTTTGCTCAGGTAACCAACCCTCCGATTGATCCGCTACGTGAAGCCCATGTCATGTCGCTCTCCACTCGTATCGGCAGGGAAATGAATGTCTTTTGTGAAGCTGAAGGTCAGGCTCACCGCCTGAGTTTCGAGTCACCGGTACTGCTTTACCCTGATTTCGTGCAACTGACAAAGCAACAGGAATCTTATTACCGGGCAGAAACACTGGATTTAACCTTTAATCCACAGGAGAGCAATCTCAAAAATGCCGTCTCAGCCCTGTGCGAACAAGCCGAAAAACTTGTCCGTGATGGTGCCGTCTTGCTGGTGTTGTCTGACCGCCATATTTCTCCTGAAAAATTACCGATCCCTGCCCCCATGGCTGTTGGGGCCATCCAGCATTGTCTGGTGGAAAAAAGCCTGCGTTGCGATGCCAACCTGATAGTCGAAACGGCCAGTGCCCGCGATCCTCACCACTTTGCCGTACTGCTTGGATTTGGGGCTACCGCTGTTTACCCTTATCTGGCCTACGAATCCTTAGGCAAAATGATCGATGACGGCACGCTCACGACCCCATACGCCCGCGTAATGCTGAATTATCGTAATGGCATCAATAAAGGGCTATATAAAATCATGTCCAAAATGGGGATTTCCACAATATCCTCCTATCGTTGCTCTAAATTGTTTGAAGCCGTCGGTTTGCATTCCGAAGTCACAGATATTTGCTTCAATGGTGTTGTCAGTCGTATTGAAGGGGCTGATTTCAGTGATTTTGAGCAGGATCTGCATAATCTCTCCAAACGGGCCTGGTTGCACCGCCATACTATCGAGCAGGGAGGGTTGCTGAAATATGTCCACGACGGAGAATATCACGCGTATAACCCTGATGTTGTTAGTACGTTGCAGGCGGCTGTTCACAGCGGTAATTACAGCGACTACCAAAAATATTCACAACTCGTTAATGGACGCCCGGTAACGACACTGCGCGATTTACTGGCTATCTCACCAAAAGGTGAACCCGTTCCCATTGAAGACGTCGAGCCTGCAGAAGAACTGTTTAAACGTTTTGATACCGCCGCAATGTCAATTGGCGCTCTGAGTCCCGAGGCTCATGAGGCGCTGGCTGAAGCAATGAATACACTGGGTGGTTACTCCAATTCAGGGGAAGGCGGAGAAGATCCTGCCCGTTATGGCACGAAAAAAGTCTCCCGCATTAAGCAAGTTGCCTCCGGACGCTTTGGTGTTACACCGGCTTACCTAAGTAGTGCCGATGTGATTCAGATTAAAATTGCTCAGGGAGCAAAACCCGGAGAAGGCGGGCAATTACCGGGAGATAAAGTCACGCCTTATATAGCCAGACTACGCTACTCAATCCCCGGTGTGACACTTATTTCACCACCGCCGCATCATGATATTTATTCTATCGAAGATTTAGCTCAGTTAATTTTTGACCTGAAACAAATCAACCCCAATGCACTGATTTCCGTCAAGCTGGTTTCTGAACCGGGAGTGGGAACGATTGCCACCGGAGTAGCAAAAGCCTATGCGGATCTTATCACTATCGCCGGTTACGACGGCGGAACAGGTGCAAGTCCTCTCTCCTCAGTTAAATATGCCGGCTGTCCCTGGGAACTTGGTCTGGTAGAAACCCAGCAGGCTCTGGTTGCAAATGGCTTGCGCCATAAAATCCGTCTTCAGGTTGATGGCGGGTTAAAAACCGGTGTCGATATTATTAAGGCTGCCATTTTAGGTGCGGAAAGTTTTGGCTTTGGCACAGGGCCGATGGTCGCCCTCGGCTGTAAATATCTTAGGATCTGCCACCTCAATAATTGTGCTACCGGAGTGGCAACACAGGATGAGAAACTGCGCCAGTCCCATTATCACGGGCTACCGGAACGAGTGATTAATTACTTCCACTTTATTGCGCAGGAAACGCGTGAAATTCTGGCGCAACTGGGAGTCCGGAAGCTAACAGATCTAATTGGCCGCACAGACTTACTTGAAATACTGGAAGGTATCTCTGCCAAACAAAGTAAACTCAATCTTACGCCTCTGCTGGAAACAGTACAGCCCCACGAAGGCAAGGAGCAACACTGTACAGAAGATAATCCCTCTTTTGATCCGGGAATTCTGAATAAAACGATTGTCAAACAAGCCCTGCCTTACGTAGAAAAATCACAGAGTAAGTCATTCTATTTCGATATCCAGAATACGGACCGTTCTGTCGGTGCAGCATTATCCGGCATCATAGCAACCATGCACGGTGATCAGGGGCTGGCGGGCAATCCCATAAAACTGCATTTTTCAGGAACAGCCGGGCAAAGTTTTGGCGTCTGGAATGCTGGTGGGGTTGAACTGACACTCACCGGCGATGCCAATGATTACGTCGGCAAGGGTATGGCTGGTGGAAGAATTGTTATCCTGCCTCCGGTTGGTTCAGCATTCAAAAGTAATGAAGCGACTATTATTGGCAATACTTGCCTTTATGGGGCAACCGGCGGAAAACTCTTTGCAGCGGGTCGGGCCGGTGAGCGCTTTGCCGTAAGAAATTCAGGCTCCATCACTGTGGTTGAAGGTATCGGCGATAATGGCTGTGAATATATGACCGGCGGGATAGTCTGCGTGCTGGGTGATACTGGCGTCAACTTCGGCGCAGGCATGACCGGAGGATTCGCTTATGTTCTCGATGAATCCGATGACTTCCGCAAACGGGTTAATCCAGAATTAGTCGAAGTGCTCTCAATCGATACCCTTGCCATTCATAAAGAACATCTGCGCGGATTAATCACTGAACACGTTCGCCTGACCAGCTCCCCACATGGTGAAAGCATTCTGGAAAACTGGTCACAGTGGGTCAATAAATTCGCACTGGTTAAGCCTAAATCCAGTGATGTCAGCGCGCTGCTGGGGCATCGTAGCCGTTCCAGCGCAGAATTACGGGTTCAGGCACAGTAGGAGTCAGGAATGAGTCAGAATGTTTATCAGTTTATCGATCTACAGCGTGTCGATCCTCCGAAAAAAGCGCTGAAAGTCCGCAAAATAGAATTTGTGGAGATTTATGAACCTTTCTCTGAAATTCAGGTAGAAGCTCAGGCAGATCGATGCCTTGACTGCGGTAATCCTTACTGTGAGTGGAAATGCCCGGTACATAACTATATTCCGAACTGGCTGAAATTAGCCAATGAAGGACGCATTATTGAAGCCGCGGAGCTATCTCATCAGACCAACAGCCTGCCAGAAGTCTGTGGGCGGGTTTGTCCGCAGGATCGTCTGTGTGAAGGTGCCTGTACGCTGAATGACGATTTTGGCGCTGTGACCATCGGCAATATTGAGCGCTATATCAATGACACCGCCATTGCAATGGGCTGGACACCTGATATGTCACAGGTGATCCCGACAGGTAAACGGGTGGCTATCATTGGAGCAGGCCCTGCCGGACTGGCCTGTGCTGATGTACTGGCCCGCAATGGGGTACAGGCTGTCGTTTATGATCGTCATCCTGAAATTGGCGGTTTACTCACGTTTGGGATCCCGGCATTCAAACTGGAAAAAGAAGTGATGAGCCGTCGCCGTGAAATTTTCGCCGGAATGGGTATCGAGTTTCGCTTAAACACGGAGATAGGTAAAGATGTTGCTCTTGCTGATCTCACAAAGCAATTTGATGCCGTTTTTTTGGGAGTCGGGACTTATCAGTCTATTCATGCCGGTCTGGAGAATGAAAATGCCAGCGGAGTATACGATTCCCTGCCCTTTCTCATTGCCAACACTCGCCAGTTAATGGGCTATGAAGAATCACCAGAACAGCCCTATATTGATATGAAAGGTAAGCAAGTTCTGGTTTTAGGTGGTGGTGATACTGCGATGGATTGCGTACGTACTGCGGTTCGTCAGGGAGCAAGTCATGTGATTTGCGCCTACCGACGGGATGAAGAGAATATGCCGGGCTCCCGCCGGGAAGTGAAGAACGCCCGGGAAGAAGGCGTCAATTTCCAGTTCAACCTTCAGCCTATCAGCGTTGAAATCAATCATAACGGACATGTTTGCGGGGTCAGAATGGCTCAGACGCAATTAGGCGAAATGGATGAAAAAGGACGTCGTCAGGCGGAACTTATCCCCGATTCTGAGTTTGTCATTAACGCCGATGCTGTAATTATGGCATTTGGTTTCAAACCACATTCCATGACATGGCTGGATGACCATCAGATCAATCTTGACAGACAAGGGCGTATTATCGCTCCCGAATCCAGTATCTTACCCTTCCAGACCAGTAACCCTAAAATCTTCGCGGGCGGGGATGCTGTTCGAGGCTCAGATTTAGTTGTTACTGCCATTGCTGAAGGCAGAAAAGCGGCCTCTGGTATTCTCGACTACCTTGAAGTCTAATTTCATTTTCTCCCGAACTCTTCTCCGGTCTTTTGGCCGGAGAAACTCCTACCAAATAATCGATACTCGCATCATTATCTTTTTACTACCATAATGATTATGTTTTTTTACATTATGCGATTATTCCTATATCCCAAAAGCAAATATTTAAATTTAATATCCTGAAAATTACCAAATAAATATTCTTCCTAAAAAAAACATCAGGAATACAGCGTACCCATGAAATAAAATTCCGCCAATTACAAAAACAACAGATTTAACATCTGTCATCTCAAGCCGATTACATAATAATTAATTGAACAGGATTTCTGGGTGCAGAAGGTAAGGCGCTCGATTGAAATCCGGAAGCTATAATAACAGAGAGAAATAAATGCATTTATTAACTAAAACATCCCTGTTTTCTTTCGTACTCTTGATTAGTTTTCCTTCTATCGCCGGTTTATCCACGCCAAAGGAGATAATTCAGCAAATTACCGAAAGGGGAGTCAATTCCACTGTTGCTGAAATAGGTGAAAGAAATAAAAGAAATGAAATTGCTAAACTTATTGCTACCGGAGATCCTGAATGGTTAGAAGTTGCTTTTCGGTTGACTCCCAATACCCATCGGGAATTCTCCAATCAGATATTTGACTCCCTGGCACTTGCTCTGCTCAACAATCCAGCTGAAGTATTAGCTCAGGCCAACAAACACAGACCTAACTTAACAAATAGCATCTGTGATCTTTCATTGACAGTTATAGCAGAGAAAAACAAGCATAAACTTATCAAAGGCATAGTTGCAAGTTTAAAGAACGCTGAAAAATCCGCAAAAAGAAAAGATAAAGAAAATATAGAAAGGTGTATATTGAAGTTGAACCAAGTATACCCAAGATATTTTTAATATACTCCCAATTGGTTAGTCCATTTTTCTCTCCCCCTCTTTATAAAAGTGATTGAAGCTGAGTTTAGTTTCAATCCTAATTATTCTCCTGTTTTAGAAAGAAAAATATCTTCAAATAATTTCCCACGTCTTTAAAAGTTAATTTCCAACTCAACATATAAAGATTTTTCTTAAAGAAAGATTTCAGAAAATAGGGTATGAGTGAAATAAGATAATATTTCATGCGTAAATTACAGATTTGACCCTCATACTTTTAAGTAAAATACATATAACAACATTAAATAATAACCAATTAAAAATTCATTACATGATATACCCTGTGGATTTCAACGTGCAGCAAACAAAGCCGTAAATTGAAAACTATGGATATAATAATTGGGAGAGATAAATGCGTTTACTAACTAAAATATCCCTGCTCTCTTTCATATTCTTGATTAGTTCACCTTCTGTCGCCGGTTTATCTACACCAAAAGAAATTATTCAACAGGTGAAGGAGAGGGGTGTAAATTCTGTTGTTGCTGAGATAGGTGAGAGAAGAAAAAGAGAAGAAATAGCTGACTTTATTACTACCGGAGAGACTGAGTGGTTAGAAGTCGCTTTTCAATTAGTTCCTAACATCCACCACGATTTTTCCAACCAAATCTTTAATTCATTATCCTTTGCTCTAATTAATAATCCGATTGAAGTTTTAGCAATGGCAGATAAATATCAGCCATCGTCAACCAATAACATCTGCAATATTCCATCAACGCTAATAGGAACACAAAGCAAAGAAAAATTTGTTCGGAATGTAACTGTAAGTTTAAAGAAAGCCAAAACATCAGCAAGTAGAAAAGATGAAGAAAATATAGAATTGTGTCAGTTCGCGTTAAATAAATCTTATGCTGCATTTTTATAAAAAATAGAGGAGATAATTTCTCCTCTATTTTTTCGTATTACGTTTATAACGCTTTATTTTACAACACGTAACGTCGGACGACCTTTTGGAGGCTGAGGTGGTTCATCATCCGGCGGGTTATCATCATGAGATGTTTTCATATCACGAATCAATACCAGATTATCGGCTACCGGAGACTCTGAAATCTCCAACTCGGAGTCTGTTTCATAGGCGATTTCTGGCTCAAACATCATCCCTGCACCGTTTTCACGGGCATAAACCGCAATGACAGCAGACATAGGAACAGATACCTGACGCGCGACACCACCAAAACGGGCATTAAAACGAACTTCGTCATCAGCCAATTCCAGATTACCAACCGCCCGTGGAGCAATATTCAGGATTATCTGCCCATTCTGCGCATATTCCATCGGGACGTTGACACCATATTGAGTCACATCCACAACGATATGCGGAGTCAAATCATTATCCAGCAGCCACTCATAGTGTGCCCGCAGTAAATAAGGGCGGCGGGGAGACATTTGAGTCATATCCATACATTAACCCCGTGACTGTAAACGTATTTCACGCTCTGCTTCTGTCAATGAAGCCAGAAATGCGTCACGCTCAAATACACGCTGCATATAAACCTGAAGATCTTTGGCTCCCGGGCCAGACAGCTCAACGCCCAGCACAGGCAAACGCCATAACAACGGAGAAAGATAGCAGTCAACCAGACTGAACTCATCACTCATAAAGAAAGGCATTTCTCTGAAAATCGGTGCGATTGCCAGCAATTCTTCAGCAAGGCGTTTCCGCGCAGCATTGGCTTCCTGAGCACTTCCTTCCTGAATTTTATACATCAGGGAATACCAGTCTTTTTCAATTCGGTGCATCATCAGACGACTGGAGCCACGTGCAACAGGGTATACAGGCATGAGCGGTGGATGCGGGAAACGCTCATCCAGATATTCCATTATGATGCGAGAATCATAAAGAGTCAGCTCACGATCTACGAGGGTAGGAACCGTTTGATAAGGGTTCAGATCAATCAGATCCTGAGGCAAATTGCCTGCTTCAACGTGTTCTATCTCAACGCTGACCCCTTTTTCCGCCAGTACAATTCGCACTTGATGGCTAAAAATGTCGGTCGGGCCGGAAAACAGAGTCATTACCGAACGTTTGTTGGCAGCGACAGCCATGAAAACCTCCAAGTTTATCTAAAAAAAGGAACGAACAGCCCTTCAATGAACAATGGCTATTCTCGCTCATATTCTCATCCGGTTTCGCACTTATTATCCGAGGATTATTAAGACAAGTCAGGCAAACGCATGGATAAGGCAAAAAATTGTCACTAGTCTACCAGATTTTGAACATTTTGTGGGGAAGTAGATTGAGAATTAATGATGATATATCGGAGTTCAGGGAATTATCTCTGCAATATGCTCTTTTTTTCTGCAAAAAAAGCGTATTCACTAAGGAAATAAAACTCCGCAATAAAAAACCCGCCATAAACATGGCGGGTTTCAACATTAATCCAATGCCACCGTAGTGACAAAAAATTAACGCTTGGAGAACTGTGGACGACGACGTGCTTTGCGCAGACCCACTTTTTTACGTTCAACTTCACGAGCATCGCGAGTAACGAAGCCAGCTTTGCGAAGATCAGAACGCAGAGTCTCGTCATAAGCCATCAGTGCACGGGTGATACCGTGACGGATTGCGCCTGCCTGACCAGAGATACCACCACCTTTAACAGTGATGTACAGATCCAGTTTGCCCAGCATGTCAACCAGCTCAAGTGGCTGACGAACAACCATGCGCGCAGTTTCACGACCGAAGTAAACTTCGAGGCTGCGTTGGTTGATTACGATGTTACCGCTACCTGGCTTAATGAAGACACGAGCGGATGAGCTTTTGCGGCGACCAGTGCCGTAGTATTGATTTTCAGCCATTGCCTATAATCCCGATTAAATGTCCAGAACTTGTGGTTGCTGTGCCGCGTGGTTGTGCTCGCTGCCCGCGTAAACTTTCATTTTACGGTACATTGCACGACCCAGAGGCCCTTTTGGCAGCATGCCTTTAACCGCGATTTCAATGACACGCTCAGGACGGCGGGCAATCATCTCTTCAAAGGTCGCTTGCTTGATACCACCGATGTGGCCAGTGTGGTGATAATAAATTTTGTCAGCACGTTTGTTGCCAGTTACAGCAACTTTCTCTGCGTTAACAATAATGATGTAATCACCAGTATCAACGTGCGGAGTATATTCCGCCTTGTGCTTACCGCGCAGGCGGCGAGCTATTTCAGTTGCAAGACGGCCAAGAGTTTTGCCATCTGCGTCAACAACATACCAGTCGCGTTTTACGGTTTCTGGTTTAGCTGTAAAAGTTTTCATTAAAGCTTACCCAATTATAAGTTACACGTTGGTGAACACTCGAGGTTCAGAAACTTTGTTGAGGTTCACACGACTCATGTCCAGCAAACCTACCCCTTCGAATAGCCTATGCCGGCACTAATGCAAGTTTTTTGGGAAATAAAAAATCTTGCTGTAACGTGGGGTCGCAAGATTATAGAGAAGTCGTTATAAAAAATCGACCCCAAATTCAATAATTATCTAATCTGTTGACTCTATGCTGTCTACCTGACAACCAACAAAGAGGCAGATCGAAAGACGAAGGGTATATATCCAATGGATTTCGAGTTGCATCGCGGCGGCAAGGGAGTTCATCCCCGGGAGCATAGATAACTATGTGACTGGGGTGAGCGAGCGCAGCCAACAAAGAGGCAACTTGAAAGACGAAGGATATCGATATCAGGGTAAATGCGGGCGCTGTAAATATTCTTCACTCTGCATCTCCTGTAAACGGGACAAGCAACGCTGATACTCAAAACGGAGCAATTCACCCTGATAAATCCCTTCCATCGGGGCTTCGGCATTGATGATGAGTTTCACATGACGCTCATAGAATTCATCAACCAGTGCAATAAACCGTCGTCCAGCGCTTTCATCCAGTTTGGTCATGATCGGCACATCATGCAGCAAAACGGTATGATAAATCTTAGACAACGCAATATAGTCCCGCTGGCTACGGGGATCTTCACACAACGTTTTAAAGTCAATTGCCAGCACACCATCAACACTGTTTATCGCCGGCATATCACGATGATTAATTTCCAGTACCGGAGCCGGCTCCCCTTCCCGCCCGGCCAGACGCAGGAAAACCTGATGCATCTCCTGCCGGCTCTCTGCCGATAACGGTGTCAGATAAATATGAGCCTGAGTCAGCGTTCTCAGCCGGTAATCGATGCCCGCATCCACATTCATGACATCACAATATTTTTTGATCTGTTCAATCGCAGGCAGGAAGCGGGCTCGCTGCAAGCCATTACGGTAGAGTTGATCCGGTGGAATATTTGATGTCGCCACTAAAGCGATTCCGCGCCTGAACAGTGCCTCCAGTAACGTGCCGAGGATCATGGCATCCGTAATATCAGAAACAAAAAATTCATCAAAGCAGAGAATATCAGTCTGTGCCTTGAAACCATCAGCCACAATCTCCAGTGGATTTTCATGCCCCTGCAATTCAGTTAATTCTTCGTGTACCCGCAGCATAAAACGGTGGAAATGCAGGCGTAGCTTCCTTTCAGTCGGTAAACTCTGGAAAAACATATCCATAAGCCATGTTTTCCCCCGCCCTACACCACCCCACATATACAGCCCCTGCACGGGACGGATATTGTCCTTTAATGAACGCCCTAATAGTTTATTCCACAAACTTTTTAATCCGCCTGAGCCATCTGAATGCGCCGCATTTTTGGCTGAGTTCTGTACAAACTCATGGTAAATCATATCCAGACGGGCGACAGTATTACGCTGCACTTCATCAGGTTGATACTGCCCTTCAGACAGTGCGGTCTGGTAAAGAGACGTAGGTGTAATCGGTGACATTAATATAGTAATCCTTAAAAATTTTTATCCCCACCATATATACTTAATAGATTTCAATTGAGTATATACATTGGGTCTAACTCACAGCCTATCATGACAAATTTGTATAAAATTAACACCTCGGGTGATATATAAATTAATTAAATAATAATCAATATTCCACTCTGACTGAATTAGCGGTTATAGTGGTAGCTATGATGTTAAGAAAGGAGTTGCCATGACTTGGGAATACGCACTGATAGGATTAATTGTTGGTTTTATCATCGGAGCATTGGTTGTCCGCTTTGGCAGCCGAAAACTGCGCCAGCAAAATGCGGCACAGGCTGAGCTGGAGAAAAACCGGGCAGAGCTTGAAGAATATCGCAAAGAGCTGGTCAGCCATTTTGCCCGCAGCGCTGAGTTGCTGGATAATATGGCCCGGGATTATCGCCAGCTGTATCAACATATGGCTAAAAGTTCCAATGAATTAATGCCAGATATGCCAATGCAGGAAAATCCCTTTAATTATCGTCTTAACGAATCTAAGAACGATACCAACCAGATTGTCACAGATGTGCCTCCAAGAGACTATTCTGAAGGTTCATCCGGGCTATTGCGTCCCGTTCAGGAACAAAAACAGTAATTATTCTCGCCGTGGCCATAATTTATGCCCACGGCAATGTTTTTTATCTCACTGTATTTAAATGTTTTTTCAGGTAAATCCCTGTAAAGACATTCGACAAAACGACATTATTAGTGAACTTTGCTGAATACTTGGTAGTCATAACTGCAACGAAACAATTATGCTTGAAACCTGTTCCGATGAGTGTAGTTTCTCAGAAAAACGAAATTCCCTTGTGGGTTCGGGGCTTTAAGTACGATCTTCCTTTTCTGGCTTAGGTAAGTAAGAGAACGCATTCAATGAAAAGTAAAAACACATTGCTCAGCGCATTAGCGATCAGTATTGGTTTATCTTTAGCTTCGGTACCAATGGTAAGTAATGCGGCTTTACCCGCTGCTATGGCCTCTCAGGAATTACCGAGCCTTGCTCCAATGTTAGAAAAAGTCCTTCCTTCCGTTGTCACCGTTCATGTTGCCGGCACTGAAGTTCAAACCCAACAACTCCAGCTGCCAGAGGATTTCCAGTTCTTCTTTGGGCCGGGTTTTCCACCAGTGGAACAACAAAGAAGCCGCCCATTTCAGGGGTTAGGTTCTGGTGTCATTATTAATGCCGATAAAGGATATGTACTGACTAACAATCACGTCATCAATAACGCGGATAAAATTAAAGTCCAGCTCAATGACGGGCGTGAATACTCCGCTAAACTCATCGGGCGTGATCCGCAGACTGATATCGCACTTTTGCAGCTTAAAGATGCCAAGAACCTGACAGCAATTAAATTTGCTAATTCCGATCAGCTTCGCGTCGGTGATTATGCTGTTGCTATCGGTAACCCATTCGGGCTGGGGCAAACAGTGACTTCAGGGATCATTTCGGCCCTTGGCCGTAGCGGCCTGAATCTGGAAGGTCTGGAAAACTTTATCCAGACAGATGCCTCAATTAACCGGGGTAACTCTGGTGGTGCCCTGATCAACCTCAAAGGGGAGTTGATCGGTATTAATACCGCGATTGTTGCACCTAGTGGCGGCAACGTGGGTATTGGTTTTGCGATCCCAAGTAACATGGCCAGAAATCTGGCAGACCAGTTAATAGCTCACGGCGAAGTAAAACGCGGCCTGCTTGGTATCAAGGGTACTGAAATGTCAGCGGATATCGCCAAAGCACTGAATGTTGATGCTCAACAGGGTGCTTTTGTCAGTGAAGTAGTTCCTAAATCTGCTGCGGCTAAGGCTGGTATTAAACCCGGAGATGTACTGACCTCCATTGATGGTAAGAAAATTAATAGCTTTGCTGAGCTAAGAGCAAAAATTGGTACGACTGCACCGGGCAAAGAAATCAAAGTAGGCCTGCTGCGTAAAGGGAAGCCTATGGAGGTATCTGTTGTTCTGGAAAATAGCGAATCTCCATCTACCAAAGCTGAAAAATTAAGCATTGCGCTACAGGGTGCGAATCTCAGTACTGGCATTGTGAACAATACTCCCGGCGTGAAAGTTGACGGCGTCGCCAAAAATTCTCCAGCCGCAATGGTCGGTTTGCAAAAGAATGATTTGATCATCGGGGCGAATAATGTTCGGGTCAAGAATATCAATGAGCTACAAAAGGTACTTGAAGGAAAACCATCCGTTATTGCACTGAATATCCTGCGTGGTGGTGACAATATTTACCTGTTATTGAACAATTAATCGGTATGCCATTATTTTTCTGATTGCAGTACATTAAGCAGACACAGCACAGGCTGTGTCTGCTTGCTTCTGTGCTATGCTTTTTTAACTTATTGATTACTGAACAATGTTATGTTGATTAAATTACTGCGCTCCATATTGGCGGGATTACTTATTGCAGCAATTTTACTGGTTGCCATACCCTCACTACGTCCCAATAAGTTAAATAATCTCCTGTACAGCGATAACACAGAAAAACCATCCAGTTACAGTCAGGGTGTGCGTCGGGCGGCACCTGCGGTTGTGAATATATATAGCACCAGTATAGGGAGTTTCTCCCATGAACCCCGGGAACTCCTTCCATTGGGTTCCGGCGTCATAATGAGTGAACAGGGCTATATACTCACCAATAAGCATGTTATCAACAAAGTAGGCTCTATTATTGTTGCATTGCAGGACGGGCGTTTCTACGAAGCTTTACTAGTCGGCTCTGATGGCCCGACAGATTTGGCAGTACTCAAAATAAAGGCTGAAAATCTGCCGGTTATCCCTATTAATCTCAAAAGAGCACCTCATGTCGGGGATATCGTGCTGGCAATCGGCAATCCTTATAACTTAGGGCAAACAATTACTCAAGGTATTATCAGTGCGACCGGACGTGTCGGGCTGAGTCCGACACGACGCCAGAATTTCCTGCAAACAGATGCTTCAATCAATCAGGGCAGCTCCGGCGGAGCACTGGTTAATACATTAGGCGAATTGGTCGGCATTAATACACTGTCATTTGATAAGTCCGAATTCGGCTCTACGCCTGAAGGGCTGGGATTTGCCATTCCCACCGCGCTGGCAACAAAAATTATGCAGAAACTGATCCGTGATGGTCGGGTTATCAGAGGATATATCGGCATTTCAACAAAAGAGCTGCCTAATATCCGCTCGTCAGATACCCAAATCCATCAGATTCAGGGAGTGCGGGTTTTTCAGCTTTTACCGGGAAGCCCAGCCAAAAAAGCCGGAATACAAGTGGGCGATATTATCATCAGCCTTAATCACAAACCGGCGCTCTCACCTGCCGAAATAATGGATCAGGTTGCAGAAATCCGGCCCGGAAAAGTCGTTCCTGTTACTGTCTTACGTGATGGTCAAACGCTTACCTTCAACGTTATGATTGAAGAATTTGATGAATACTGAAATCAATTAGGAAATGGAAGTCAAAGAAGGAATGGATTTTTAAAAGGAGCGCTACAGCGCACGAAGATAAATCCCCGGAAACATAGATAACACTATATTTATAGCTATGTGACCGGGGGGAATGAGTACCGCTAAATTGTAAGACGAAAGATATATTTACTTAATACGTTCGATATTGGCTCCCAGACCACGCAGCTTATCTTCGATATGCTCATAGCCCCGGTCAATATGATAAATGCGATCGACGGTTGTCGTTCCTTCGGCAATGCAGCCAGCAATTACCAGACTCGCAGAAGCACGCAGATCTGTTGCCATGACCTGAGCACCTGATAATTTCTCAACACCGTGGCAGAGTACAGAGTTACTTTCAATCTCTGCGTGTGCCCCCATGCGAATTAATTCAGGAATATGCATAAAACGGTTTTCAAAAATAGTTTCGGTGATCATGCCCGCACCTTCAGCAACAATATTCAGTAAGCTGAACTGTGCCTGCATATCTGTAGGAAAACCCGGATGCGGAGCTGTACGGAATGTTACCGCTTTTGGCCGCTTACCATGCATATCAAGGCTAATCCAGTCATCGCCTACCTGAATATCTGCACCCGCTTCACGCAATTTAGCCAGCACGGCATCCAGTGTATCAGGCTTGGCCTGACGGCAGACAATCTTCCCGCGTGAAACAGCCGCTGCAATAAGGAAAGTGCCGGTTTCAATACGGTCAGGCAAGACACGATAAACACCTCCGCCCAAACGCTCTACACCTTCAATCACGATACGATCTGTTCCTGCACCCGTAATTTTTGCACCCAACGTATTCAGGAAGTTAGCTGTATCTTCGATTTCAGGCTCGCGGGCTGCATTCTCAATAATGGTTTTGCCTTCCGCCAGTGTTGCAGCCGCCATGATAGTGACCGTTGCACCAACACTGACTTTATCCATGACGATGCTGGCACCTTTTAAACGACCATCTACGGATGCCTTAACATAGCCCTCATCCAACACTATTTTTGCACCAAGTTGTTCCAGCCCGGTAATATGGAGATCAACTGGACGGGCACCAATGGCACAGCCGCCGGGTAAAGAAACCTGTCCCTGACCAAAACGGGCGACTAATGGCCCCAGTGCCCAGATAGAAGCACGCATGGTTTTGACCAGCTCATAAGGAGCACAGTATTCATTAACAGCGCTGGCATCAACAAAGACAGAACCATTCTTGCGTTCCACTTTCGTTCCCAGACGATTCAATAGCTTGATTGTGGTATCAATGTCTTTTAATTCAGGAACATTTTGTAATTCAACTGGCTCTTCCGCCAGCAACGCTGCGAACAGGATTGGTAATGCGGCATTTTTTGCCCCGGAAATAGTGACCTCGCCTGACAAGCAGGTCGGCCCTTTCACTTGAAATTTATCCATCTGTCATAATTCTCTTATTTAATTCAAAGTGCGCTGTTCGCGGCGAAGCAAACAACCTCAGAAACCCTGGAGCTTGCGGTCACGTTGCCATTGCGCTGGTGTGTAGGTCTTAATTGACAGGGCGTGGATACGATTATCAGCAATGTATTCCATCAGAGGTGCATAAACTGTTTGTTGTTGTTTTACCCGGCTCAGCTCACCAAAAATTTCACCTACAGCAATTACCTGAAAATGGCTGCCGTCGCCGCTAACAATAACTTCATCAAGTACCAATTTTTCCATCAGTACCTGTTTAATCTCATTAGTATCCATATCTTGCTCACATTCGTCGTTAAAAAATAATAGTAGATGCCTATCGTAATGGAATCCAGACGACTCTTAAACCAAGAAAAACGCCCTTATAAGACAATGACTCATAAGGGCGATAATTATATCCACCTTTCAGGTAACAGAGTTATCAACAACACCCTGAAATCTGTTAGGTCTAGAATGAAGGCATTATATTTATTCTGGCGAATTTCCTTTCTCAGGCGAATTATCAGCAAAGAGACTTTGTAGACTATAGAGCGCAATCAGTGTGTTCAATCGCTCCCCTATGCCAGAAAATGTCAGTACCTTACCACTCTGCTGCCAGTCGCCTTTTATACGGACAAATAAGGCCATTCCCGTCGAGTCCACATGCTCAAGCCCTGAAACATCAATGTTTTCAATGTGAGCCAATAAGCTGTCCTTTTGCTGCCAAAAAGGCAGCAGGCTATCGCGATCCAGCGTACCTTTCAGAAACAGGGTGCTTCCTGTCTGTTGCCAGCTAAGCGGTGTTTTGTCAGAGGCTTTATCCATCCCCCGGTTTTTCATTTCACCGTTTTCCATATCACTTTTTCTTTTCTAAAGTGATTGGAGCCTGTGCACTGATTTTCAGCTGCTCTGTCAAACCATCAATACCTTTCTGGCGCAGGATTTCCGACCACTCATTCTGCTTGGTCGTAATCATGCTCACACCTTCAGCTATCATGTCGTAAGCCTGCCAATATCCGGTTTTACTGTTTTTACGCCACTGAAAATCCAGACGGACAGGAGGCTGACCATTCGGATCGGTAATGGTGACACGAATAGCGACGATATTCTTATCTCCCAATGGCTGCTCCGGGGCAATCTGATAATTCTGCCCGTGATACATTGCCAGAGCCTGACCATAAGCCTGCGCCAGATAATCCTCAAATGCTTTAAAATAAGCATCACGCTGCTCTGGCGTCGCCTGTTTGTAATAAGGCCCCAGAACCAGCGCACCTGCATATTTTACCTGAACATAAGGCAATAGCTCCTGACGCACGATCTGAGGCAACATTTCCGGATTAGCACGAATCTGCGATTGTTCACCCTTCAGACGTGAGAAGGTTTTTTCTGCCGCGACTTTCATCAAAGCATACGGATTAGTCTGATCAACCGCGTTGGCAAGTGGTGCAACCACCAATAAGGCAGCCATAAGTAATCGCTTAAACATAATTGCTATTTCTCCTAAGCAGTGGATTGCTGGTTAATGTACCTGTGCGGGAGCCTCAGATGATTTTTGCTGATCACCACTTCCGCTTTTGTACAGGAACTGACCAATTAAATCTTCAAGAACCATTGCAGGTTTGGTGTCCTCAATGCGATCTCCATCTTTCAGCATGGTGATCCCCAAATCAGCATCATCAAACCCAACATTCAACGCAACATATTGTTCACCCAACAGACCTGAAGTCCGGATAGACAGCGAACTGGAACTTGGAATATTGTCGTACTGCGAGAAAATATCCAGTTCAACCTGCGGAGTATACGTTTTCTTATCGAGCCAGATTTTCCCTACCCGACCAATGACCACCCCTCCTACTTTGACAGGAGAACGCTCTTTTAACCCACCTATATTGTCAAATGCTGCAATGACATGATAAGTGGTCTGACTGCCGAAAGATCGGACATTAGCGACCTTCAGGCATAAGAAAATGATTGCGGCCAGTGCAATTAAGATAAAACTTCCAACCCAAATTTCATTTTTCTTGCTTTGCATCGAATTAGTTCCCAAACATCAGTGCTGTCAGCACAAAATCCAAACCCAATACTGCCAACGATGCATGAACCACTGTACGCGTCGTTGCCCTGCTGATCCCTTCTGATGTCGGGATAGCATCATACCCATTAAACAGCGCGATCCATGTCACCGTGATGGCAAAAACTAAGCTCTTAATAAAACAGTTAAGTATGTCTTTTTGCAATTCCACCGCTGATTGCATGGAAGACCAGAAAAAACCACCATCAATCCCTTTCCAGTCGACTCCGACCATCGCACCGCCCAGAATACCTACAGCCACAAAGATCAATGACAGTAAAGGCATACTGATAAAACCAGCCCAAAAACGCGGGGCAACTACCCTACGCAACGGGTCTACTGCCATCATCTCCAGACTGGAAATTTGCTCTGTCGCTTTCATCAGGCCGATCTCTGCCGTCAGGGCAGAACCCGCACGACCGGCGAATAACAGTGCGGTCACGACCGGCCCCAATTCCCGCAGCAGCGATAACGCCACCATCATGCCAAGACTGCCTTCAGCACTGAAAGTCCTCAGCACCAGATAGCCCTGCAAAGCCAGAACCATACCGATAAATAAACCGGAAACTACAATAATCAGTAGTGACTGAACGCCTACACTGTAAAGCTGCTGACGCAATAACAGCCACTGCTTTGCAGGCTCAGGCTTACCAATAATCGCGCTGAATAACATAAAACCGGCCCGACCGAAAGAAGCCACAACTTCAATCGCACGCCTGCCAAATGTTGCCAGCGCCCGTGTTAACATCAACATTCAAGTATCCTAATAACGATTTCTGTTAGTTAATAACTCGGTTTTATAATCCCCCGCAGGGAAACGAAAAGGCACCGGCCCGTCAGCAATACCATCAAGGAACTGACGTACCCGCTGATCCTGATTCATTTTCAATTGCTCAGGCGTCCCTTCTGCAATCACTTTCTGCTCAGCCACAATATAGGCATAATCAGCAATACTCAGTACTTCAGGAACATCGTGGGAAACCACAACACAGGTAACACCGAGCGCATGGTTAAGTTCATCGATCAATTTAACCAACACTCCCATAGTAATAGGATCCTGACCGACAAATGGCTCATCAAACATGATTAAATCAGGATCAAGTGCAATCGCCCGCGCCAGTGCAGCCCGCCTTGCCATACCTCCCGATAGCTCAGATGGCATCAGTTTTGCCGCACCACGTAATCCTACCGCTTCCAGCTTCATCATCACTGTAGTGTAAATTAATTCTTCGGGGAGTTTAGTATGCTCACGTAAGGGAAAAGCGACATTGTCGAACACATTCAAATCCGTAAATAATGCGCCCGATTGAAATAACATACTCATCTTCTTACGAACTTCATAAAGACGCTGGCGGGACAATGCCGGGATATTATCGCCATCAAACCAAATCTCACCGCGCTCAGGGCGGATTTGCCCGCCCATCAGACGCAGCAGAGTCGTTTTTCCAATACCGGAAGGCCCCATAATGGCTGTTATTTTCCCTTTTGGAACCGTCAGATTGATATCAGAAAAGATCGGGCGCTGACCACGGGTAAAAGACATGCCGCAGATCTCAATAAGATTTGCTGTTAGTTGACTCATTATTGATAGCCCTTAATCGTTAATAAACGAATTTCTTGCTGTTTCTAAATAATTAGTAATGCATACTACAAAAAAATTTTCCAATTTGCGTTAGCAAAGTGATAGCAAATTTTACTTTTTAACTTTCGGCCTTCAGAATATATAAATCTGGCTAAATAAATATTTTTGTCCAGAAATCAACCAACACTGGCATTGTGCTCACATGAATTTTCTCTAAGGAACACAACATGTTTCTGACTATTTTACTGCTCATTACCGGGTTGATTTTACTGGTGTATGGTTCTGATAGATTAGTATATGGTGCTGCGGTATTTGCGCGCACATTAAAAGTTCCTCCTTTTATTATTGGACTGGTGATTATGGGCATCGGCACTTCTTTGCCTGAGCTGATGGTTTCTGTAAACGCGAGTCTGAACGGGTTACCCAACATGGCCGTAGGTAATGTACTCGGCTCCAATATTACCAATCTGCTACTGATTACCGGCGCAGTGGCACTGATACGCCCAATAACAGTGCAATCAGAGATCCTGCGGCGGGAATTACCACTAATGTTGCTGATTATGGCCTTTGTGGGTTATCTGCTGTCTGATAACTACCTGAGCCGTCTGGATGGGATTTTTTTATTACTGACTGCCCTGTTTTTTATATCAATAATGATAAAAATGACAGTCAGTACCCAGTCTGATGATGTTGACAGCTATACACAGGAGAGAGATGCAGAATTACCCGACGAAGGTAATAACGGTATCGCGCTGCTTTGGGTTGTATTAGGGCTGCTTCTCCTGCCGATATCCACCCGAATGGTCATTGATAATGCCACCGTCATTGCACGGATTTACGGTATCAGCGACTTGGTGATTGGGTTAACTATTCTGGCGGTGGGAACAAGCCTGCCAGAGCTCGCCACTTCTATTGCCGCAGCCATTAAAGGTGAAAATGATATGGCCATGGGAAATATTATTGGTTCTAATGTTTTCAACATGACCCTTGTGTTAGGTGTTTCCGGCCTATTTTCACCCAGCGTTATTTCATCCTACGCCTTTTCCCGGGATTTTTGGATCATGATGGCGGCGAGTGTACTATTCACGATATTCTGTGTGAGAAGAAAACATCGGTTTAACCGGCTGAGTGGTGCACTATTACTTAGCTGCTTTATTGCATATTTTGTTGCACTTTTTGTGATGCCTGGTGATTAATATCCGGTGACTAATGTATGGTAGCTGATGTTTGATAATCACGATTTGATGATCAATGTCTGGTGATCAATGTTCTGAGTAATTACCGGTTGTAATGGGAATAAGTGGGAGTAGAAATGCCTAAGATCGATTTTCAGCAAGCAGGTAAAAGAGTATTACATATCGAACTCGAAGGATTGGCGGAATTAGAGCAATACATTAATGACGATTTCAGCAAAGCCTGCGAGCTTATGTTTGGATGTGAAGGTAAAGTCATTGTTATGGGAATGGGGAAATCCGGCCATATCGGGCGGAAAATCGCAGCCACATTTGCCAGTACCGGAACGCCTTCATTCTTTGTCCATCCCGGAGAAGCCAGTCATGGTGATCTTGGTATGGTTACGCCAAAAGATATCGTACTGGCTATCTCCAACTCCGGCGAATCGAACGAAATCCTCGCACTTATTCCGGTACTTAAGCGGCAGAAAGTTGCTCTCATTTGTATGACAAATAACTGTAACAGCAACATGAGCAAAGCCGCGGATGTCCACCTGTGCATTAAAACACCACAGGAAGCCTGTCCTCTTGGGTTAGCTCCCACCACCAGCACAACAGCAACGCTTGTTATGGGAGATGCACTGGCTCTTGCCCTGCTGGAAGCTCGTGGCTTTACCACCGAAGATTTCGCTCTTTCTCACCCCGGCGGGGCACTTGGGCGTAAACTGTTGCTGCTGACCAGCGAATTAATGACAACAGGCGATGATATTCCGCGCGTTCCCCGCACAGCCACCCTTCGTGAAGGCCTGATAGAAATTACCCGAAAAAAACTGGGCATGACGGTTATCTGTGGTGATGATATGCAGATCGACGGTATTTTCACTGACGGGGATCTACGCCGCGTGTTTGATATGGGGATTGATTTGAATAATGCCAAAATTTCTGACGTTATGACCACCGGCGGGATCCGTATCAAACCGAATACTCTGGCAGTTGATGCCCTGAATCTGATGCAATCACGCCATATCACTTCCCTGCTGGTCACTGAAGGTGACACATTGCTCGGCGTATTACATATGCACGATCTATTACAGGCAGGAGTGGTATAAAAAGCCGCCATGTAAATCTGATAGGATGGTAAGGCTAATAGGGTTGTACCCGTAAGCAATACTGATAAACAGTATCAGCAAAGATGTAGTAAACAGGCCTGCAACCGAGGCCTGTTGCAAATTATGAATAGAGAAATTCCTGAATGAATCAAAATACCTATCTGGATACCTGTTATGGCCCAGTTAATGTAAACATTATCGAAAAAGCCCGTAAAATTCGTCTGTTAATCTGTGATGTTGATGGTGTGATGTCAGATGGCCTGATATATATGGGCAATCAGGGTGAAGAACTGAAAGCCTTTAATGTGCGTGATGGTTACGGCATCCGCTGTTTAATCACTTCTGGCCTTGAAGTCGCCATTATTACCGGTCGTCAGGCCAAATTGCTGGAAGATCGTGCAAAAACTCTTGGTATTACACATCTTTACCAAGGTCAGAACGATAAGGTTTTGGCGTATCAGGAACTGTTGGATAAACTAGCGCTACAGCCTGAACAGGTTGCCTATATCGGCGATGACCTTATCGATTGGCCTGTAATGGCAAAAGTCGGCTTATCTGTTGCCGTAGCTGATGCCCACCCGCTACTGCTGCCCAAAGCAGATTATGTCACTCGGATTGCCGGTGGTCGCGGTGCAGTCAGAGAACTTTGTGATTTGGTGCTTTTTGCTCAGAACAAGCTGGAAGATGCCAAAGGTTTATCCATATAACACATGAACTGAAAAAAGAATGAGCAGAACTCAATCCTGGCTGATCGCAATACTGACTTTAATTGTGCTTGCATTGATTGGCTGGAATTTATCCAATTCAAATGAAGACGCCTCCTCACCCGTTTTGGATGAGGGTTACCCGACTTATCAAACAAAAGAAGCCACTACATTTGTTTATGATCCAGAAGGTAAACTGGTTTACAAACTAGAGGCCGATGATGTTAAGAATTATACGGAAACAAAGCTGACTTGGTTTACCAAGCCAGTATTAACAACGTTTGATGCTAACAGTAAATCCACACCACCACCGGCAACATGGACAGTACGTGCCAATAAAGCGAAACTTACCCATGATAATATGCTCTACTTATATGGGGATGTTCAGGTAGATAGCCTGAATGACGCATCACAACTGAAACGTATTACAACAGAAAACGCGACCGTCAATCTTGTGACGCAGGATGTGGCATCCGACGATAAAATTACATTAGAAGGTGTCGGTCTGAGATCTGTTGGGATGAAAATGCGCGGCAACCTGCGAGATAAAACTGCTGAACTGATTGAAAAGGTGACCACTCAATATGAGATTCCACATGAAGAACCTAATCCGTAATACCTTTATTGCCAGTACACTGGTTGCAGTCAGTTTGCCTGCACTGGCACTGAAAGATGATACCCAAAAACCCATTACCATTGATTCAGCCAGACAATCACTGGATTTAACGGGGAACATTGCCACATTTACGGATAATGTTATTGTAAAGCAGGGTTCGATTGATATCCATGCAGATAAGGTTGTTGTCACCCGCCCTGACGGGGATTCCAAAAAAACGGTTATTGAAGCTTATGGTAACCCGGCAACATTTTATCAATTACAGGATGATGGTAAACCTATCAAAGGCCATGCTTCGAAGATGCGCTATGAGATGAATAATGAGCTGATCACACTGACAGGTAATGCTTATCTTGAACAGCTCGACAGCAATATCAAAGGCGATAAAATCACCTATTTAGTGCCAACACAGCAAATGGAAGCCTTTAGTGATAAAGGTAAGCATGTTACCACCGTCCTGTTGCCTTCTCAGTTACAGGACAAAGGCCCGGGTGTTAACAATACCGGTACTAACAGCACTGAAGTTCATAAAAAGAGTAAATAACGACGTATGGCAATATTAAACGCAGACAATCTGGCAAAGTCTTATAAAGGGCGTAAGGTTGTTGAGGATGTCAGCCTGAAAGTCAAATCAGGTGAAATTGTGGGCCTGCTAGGGCCAAATGGTGCAGGTAAAACCACAACTTTCTATATGGTCGTTGGTATCGTGCCCCGCGATGCGGGTACTATTACCATTGACCATGAAGATATCAGCCTGCTGCCTCTGCATGAACGTGCCCGCCGGGGCATCGGCTACTTACCTCAGGAAGCCTCTATCTTCCGTCGGCTGAGCGTATACGATAATTTAATGGCTGTCCTTGAAATCCGCAAAGATATCAATCAGGAACAGCGTAAAGAGCGCGCTGAAGAACTGATGGAAGAATTTCATATCTCCCATTTGCGTAACAGCCTCGGTCAGTCATTATCCGGTGGTGAGCGCCGCCGTGTGGAAATCGCCCGGGCACTGGCAGCAAACCCTAAATTTATTCTGTTGGATGAGCCTTTTGCGGGTGTTGACCCAATCTCAGTCCTTGATATTAAAAAGATCATTCAACATCTGCGGGATTATGGTCTGGGCGTCCTGATTACTGACCATAATGTCCGTGAAACGCTGGATGTTTGTGAGCGCGCTTATATTGTCAGCCAGGGGCATCTGATTGCTCACGGCACACCAGAAGACATCCTCAACAATGAACAGGTTAAGCGTGTTTATCTGGGTGAAGGCTTCCGTCTTTAAGGCTCATTGTCAGTCAGCGTTCAGGGAAACTACACAATGAATTTCAAGATGCGTCGCGGCGGCAAGGGAATGACAAATTCGTCGGGAACGAATTTGCCCAGCCAAAGGCTGGCCTCCGGTGAGAGGCAGGAGCCTCTCAGTAATTCCCGGGAGCATAGATAACCGTATGTTAATAAAAACGGTGACCGGGATGAGCGAGCGCAGCCAACAAAGAGGCGACTTGAAAGACGAAGTGTATATCAGTTCGAGGGGAATCCATTCAGGAGTACTAAAGGATCAGTTCAGGAGGAAGTGAAAACGTTATGAAGCAAAGTTTGCAACTCAAACTCAGTCAACAATTGACGATGACGCCACAACTTCAGCAGGCAATCCGTTTGTTGCAACTTTCTACGCTCGAACTTCAGCAGGAGATTCAACTGGCTTTGGAAACGAATCCCCTGCTTGAACAGGAAGACACACTTCAGGAAATTGATGCTCAGGATTATTCAGATACCGAAACAACGGTTATGGATACCCTTGAAGCGCTTGAACAAAAGAATATGCCTGAAGAATTACCCCTCGATACCAGCTGGGATGAAATTTACAGCGCCGGTACACCTTCAGGAACGCGAAGTGATTACAGTGCGGATGATTTCCCCGTCTATCAGGGGGAAACCACCCAGACACTACAAGACTATCTGACGTGGCAAGCTGCGCTGACCCCTTTTACTGAAACAGATTCAGCTATAGCCACATCAATCATTGATGCTATTGACGAGACGGGCTACCTGACCGCCTCTGTCGAGGATATCCTTATCAGCATCGGCAATGATGAACTGACACCGGAAGAAATCGAAGCCGTACTCAAACGGGTACAACATTTTGATCCCATCGGAGTTGCAGCACGTGACTTACGTGAATGCCTACTCATCCAACTTTCACTGTTGCCGATAGAAACTCCCTACCTGAACGAAGCCAGACTGGTTACCAGCAAGTATCTTGAACTGCTGGGCAACCGGGATTTCCGAAATTTATTGCGCCAGAGCAAATTAAAAGAGAGTGCTCTGAAAGAAGCTATTGCTATCATACAGTCACTGGAGCCTCGGCCCGGGTTAATGGTCAATACTGGTGAATCCGAATACGTGATCCCCGATGTACTCGTCCAGAAAGAAAATGAACGCTGGCAGGTCAGGCTGAATACAGATAGCATTCCCCGCTTGTGCATTAATCAGCACTATGCTGCACTGGGGCAGCAATCTCAGAATGAGAGTGACAGCCTGTTTATCCGCAATAACCTACAGGAAGCTAAGTGGCTGATAAAAAGTCTTGAGAGCCGCAATGAAACGTTATTAAAGGTCAGTAACTGCATTGTGGAATGGCAGCAGGATTTCTTTGAGCATGGCGCAGAGTACATGAAACCACTGGTACTGGCAGATATTGCCTATCAGGTTGATATGCATGAATCCACCATTTCCCGTGTGACAACCCAGAAATATTTGCATAGTCCACGGGGAATTTTTGAATTGAAATATTTTTTCTCCAGTCACGTGAATACTGACAGCGGAGGTGAAGCTTCTTCTACAGCAATACGGGCACTGGTGAAAAAATTGGTCACGGCAGAAAACCCGGCCAAACCACTGAGTGACAGTAAACTGACCAGCCTACTTGCCGAACAGGGTATTCAGGTAGCTCGTCGGACTGTCGCAAAATATAGAGAGTCGTTATCCATCCCGCCTTCAAACCAGCGTAAAAAGTTGGTTTGAATAACATAGACCCTATGAATTTCAGGTTTGTATCGAGGCGGCTAACCACCAACAAAGAGACAGCCTGAAAGACAACGGAGAGAGAAGGAAAACACTATGCAACTCAATATCACAGGCCACAATATTGAAATCACTGATGCACTACGCAACATTGTGAATACGAAATGCGGCAAACTGGATCAATATTTCGATAAGATTAACCTTATTCAGGTCATCCTCCGGGTGGAAAAAGTGCAGAAAATCGCTGAAGCCACGGTGCATGTCAATGGAGGTGAGTTGCATGCGAGTTCAGAGCATGAAGACATGTATGCGGCAATTGATGCACTTGTTGATAAACTGACTCGTCAATTGACCAAACACAAAAGTAAATTGAGACAACATTAATAGCTTTCAGACAACAGGGCTGTCATAAGATTCTCACTGTTCTATTTGTAACCAACTAACGGCCTTCAGGCTGCTATATGCACCTGAAGGCTTAATGGTAATAACAGTGCCTCAGTACCGGATGTCTGAACTCAGGCATCCGGTATTAAAGCCCTAAGCGAATAAAGAAATGAACAACGAAACAGATTTACCACTAAGCTCAGTGCTTTCACCCGAATGTACGCGTAATAACATATCCTGTTCGAGTAAGAAGCGCGCCTTAGAGATTATCAGCGAGCTGGCATCAAAGCAGCTGAATTTACCAGAGAGTGCCGTATTTGAAGCCATCCTTTCCCGTGAGAAAGTGGGAACAACCGGTATTGGCAACGGGATTGCCATTCCTCACGGCAAACTGGAGACCGAGAGTTCAGATAATGCTGTGGGTGTATTCTTACACCTGGAACAACCAATTACGTTTGATGCTATTGATAATCAGCCTGTTGACTTGCTGTTTGCTTTATTGGTTCCATCTAATCAGTGTCAGGTACATTTACATTCACTATCCTTGATCGCAAAGCGTCTTTCAGATAAAAATTTCTGTCGGCGCCTGCGTTCGGCACAAAGTGATGAAGAGTTATACAAAATTATTACTGAATAAATAACAATTACAATTACGGTTACAATTGATTGTTGAAAAGCAATATACCCAGAGGGTATAAACGACGGCGGTTCTGATGAACCGCAAAATAAAGGGGAGTCATTTCATGGTGCTGATGATAGTCAGCGGTCGTTCTGGTTCTGGTAAGTCCGTAGCCCTGCGTGCGCTGGAAGATATGGGGTTCTACTGTGTGGATAACCTGCCGGTAGTACTACTTCCAGAGCTGGCTAATACACTGGCTGAACGTGATATTTCAGCGGCAGTCAGTATTGATGTACGCAATATGCCGGAATCCCCAGAAATTTTCGAAGAAGCACTGACAAAATTACCGGACAGCTTTTCACCACAACTTCTGTTTCTTGACGCAGATCGTAACACTCTGATCCGTCGCTACAGTGATACCCGTCGCCTGCATCCACTCTCAAGCAAAAACCTGTCACTGGAAAGTGCCATCGACAAAGAGAGCGATTTACTGGAACCTCTGCGTTCCCGGGCAGATCTGATCATTGATACCTCTGAAATGTCAGTTCATGAGCTGGCTGAAATGCTCAGAACACGTTTATTGGGCAAACGTGAACGTGAACTGACAATGGTGTTTGAATCTTTTGGCTTCAAACACGGTATTCCGATTGATGCAGATTATGTTTTCGATGTACGTTTCCTGCCAAACCCACACTGGGATCCAAAACTTCGCCCTATGACTGGGTTGGATCGTCCGGTTGCTGCGTTTTTGGATCGTCATACCGAAGTACATAACTTTATTTACCAGACCCGCAGCTATCTTGAGCTATGGTTACCCATGCTGGAAACCAATAATCGCAGCTACCTGACAGTTGCCATTGGCTGTACCGGTGGTAAACATCGTTCGGTTTACGTAGCAGAACAATTAGCTGATTACTTCCGTTCCCGTGGTAAGAACGTTCAGTCACGCCACCGTACACTGGAAAAACGTAAGTAACCTTATATAGAGCAGGCCATGACAGTTAAACAGAGACTTGAGATTAAAAACCGACTCGGTATGCATGCGCGGCCTGCCATGAAGCTGCACGATCTCGTGCAGCAGTTTCAGTCTCAGGTCATTCTGCGCAACAGCAACAATGTTCAGGCCGAAGCTCACAGCGTCATAGCCATGTTGATGCTCGATTCTGAACAAGGTAGCTACATTGAAGTTGAAGCAACGGGAGTTGATGAACAACAGGCTTTGTCAGCGATTGTGGCGTTATTCAATTCCGGCTTTGACGAAGAATAAACTTACACGATTTTGCCTGTTTGTAGCACAGACCTTCTATCACACTTTTCTCTATTTTCTCCTTCCTTTCTCATTCAGTTAATAACACCTGACTCTCTTTATTTTTCTCTTAATACTGCTTGCTAGTCTGTAATAACAGAAACAAAAGCCATATTTAAAACCAACAAAAGATAAAATAACCTTCATATATTCTGATTATAAATTTATAAACAAAGAGATATTGAGAAGTTTTGTTAATTAAATAAGCTGAACATTCCGACTATTTATAAATAGTCATCAGGTAACAATAAATGTTATTCATCAATAACTTAACCCTATGAAATAGGTTTGGAAAAAACTTATCATTAACGGGATTTTATACACAAAGAATTATACGTACAGTTCATAAACTGGAGATTTACTTCATGCGTTTTAATAAGACCACATTAGCTATCTTTCTTGGATTGACTTTATGTCAGGGCGCAGCTCAGGCGGCACCTGTGCTTTCTTTAGATAATACGCAGGCAGAACGTGTTGCGGTTAACAACAATGCCTGGGTGGAAATCAACACCACCACTTTCGAAAACAATATCCAAACACTGAAAGAAACCCTGAACAAAGACACCAAAATATGTGCAATTCTGAAAGGTGATGCTTATGGTTATGGTCTCGGTCTGCTGATGCCGTCAATCATTAAAACCGGAGTACCTTGTGTTGGGATCACCAGTAATGAAGAAGCCCGTATCGTACGTGATAGTGGTTTTACCGGCCAGCTGGTACGCGTCCGTGCAGCAATGGCAGATGAAATTGAAAGCACGCTGAGCTATGACATGGAAGAGATGGTTGGCGATCTGGAAAGCGCTAAAGCTATTGATGCCGTGGCTAAGAAACATGGAAAAGAGATCCGTGTTCATTTAGCGCTGAACACCGGTTTGATGAGCCGTAATGGACTGGAAATGAAAACCGAACAGGGCAAACAGGAAGCACTGCAAATTGCTAAGCTACCTAACCTGAAATTGGTTGGCATCATGAGCCACCATGCTCTCACTGATCTGAATGTGATCCGCGAAAGTATCAAAAACTTCAACGAACAAACGGCCTGGTTGATTAAAGAAGCAAACCTGAAAAGAGACGAAATCACTCTGCACGCATCCAGCTCTTTTGCATCACTGAGCTTACCTGAAGCCCAGTTTGATATGGCTCGCGTTGGCAGCGCATTGTACGGCATCTTGCAAGACAGCCATCCGGAGTTCAAACCTCTGATTCAGGTAAAAACCCGCGTTGCTTCTGTTAAACCATACCCTAAAGGCAATGGTGTCAGCTACGACAACACTCACATCCTGAAGCGTGATTCTATCCTTGCTAACCTGCCAGTCGGTTTCTCTGATGGTTTCAGCACTGCTCTGTCAAACAAAGCCTATGTTCTGATTAACGGTCATCGTGCACCGGTTGTCGGTCGCGTTTCCATGAATACCGTTATGATTGATGTGACTGATCTGCCTGAAGTTAAGAGTGGTGATGAAGTTGTGATTTTGGGTAAACAAGGTAACGAAGAAATTACTCAGGCTGACATTCAAAAATGGAGCGGCATGCACATTGTTGAACTGACTTCAATCTTTGGCGAAACCAACCCGAGGATCACCGTCACAGGCCTATAATTTGTCACCTGTCATAATATCTGGCTGAACCTTGTTTCATTAGCAGCACCAAACAGTTCGTGATCATGATCTCTTTATTTTCATGACAGAACAGCCTAATATCACTTTAATCACATTGAAAATAACACCCCCCTCCTTGCGTTGCGGGGTGTTATTTTGTATTGAGCCTAATTCGGAGCGTGGTATGAAAAAACCAAATATCATTATTAATGAACTAGATGCAGAACGTTTAGATTCTCTGTTGGAACAAGCTGCATTTGCCAATACCAGCATCGCAGATGCACTGAACGATGAACTGGACAGAGCGGAAATCTTACCGCCAGCAGAAATCCCGGCAGATATTGTTACTATGAACAGTGAAATTAAATTCATTGATTTTAGCAATAATGAAGAGCGTATCCGTACTCTCGTTTATCCTGCATCGCTACAGGACAGCACAAAACAGCTATCCGTCATGGCACCTTTAGGTGCTGCACTTTTAGGGTTGCGGGTTAATGACGAGATCACGTGGGAATTGCCGAATGGTGAAAAAACACGGATAAAAGTACTAGAAATACTTTATCAACCAGAAGCAGCGGGTGAATATCACCGTTAACTCACAGCCAGCCCAGTAGACCAGACTGGCTGTTGTTGATTGAGTATCCCTTATTGACCGGCGATACTCATTTCCGGCAACAGAACCGAACCACACTGAATGTTACTGCGTGTTTCGATATCATTACCGACTGTTACCATATTTGCCCACATATCTTTCAGATTGCCTGCAATGGTTATCTCACTGACGGGATACTGAATTTCGCCATTTTCGACCCAAAAACCGGCAGCGCCACGAGAGTAATCTCCTGTTATTGCGCTGACTCCCTGTCCCATCAGTTCCGTCACTACCAGACCAGTGCCCATTTCCCGCAACAGCCCAGCAAAATCCAGCCCCTGACCTTCTATACGCCAGTTATGAATTCCACCTGCATGACCGGTACTTGTCAGACCCAGTTTACGGGCAGAGTATGACGTCATCAGCCATGACTGTAATACACCGTCTTTAATAATTTCACGAGGCAGTGTGCGTACGCCTTCACTGTCAAAAGGTGTTGAAGCCAGAGCTCTCAATAAATGAGGCTGCTCCTCAATTGTCAGCCACGAAGGCAGGATTTGTTTACCCAGACTGTCCAACAGAAAGGAGGATTTGCGATAGATGCTGCTGCCACTAATTGCACCGACCAAATGACCAAACAGACCGGTAGCCACTTCTGCGGAAAAGATCACAGGTGCTTTCATCGTCGAAAGCTTACGTGCTCCTAAACGAGATAATGTACGTTGTGCGCTCTCCTGACCAACCCACTCTGGTGACTGCAATTCATCAAAGCGACGGCTCACGGTGTAGGCATAATCGCGTTCCATATTGCCGTCTTGCTCTGCAATCACACAGCTAGATGTGGAATAGCGGCTTGAGCAGTAACTCTGCAACATACCATGACTATTACCAAAGACGCGGATGCCATAGTGAGCATTAAAGCTACCACCTTCGGTATTAGTAATACGCTGATCGGCCTCTAGTGCAGCCTGTTCTGCACGGGCTGCCAGCTCAATCGCCTTATCAGCATCCAAATCAGCAGTGTGGAACAAATCCAGATCAGGCGCTTCAAACGCCAGTAACTCTTTGTCTGCCGGGCCAGCACAAGGATCAGGCGAAGTATAACGGGCAATATCAATAGCCGCCTGAACAGTACGAGCAATAGCCTCCGGGCTTAAATCAGTAGATGATGCGCTGCCTTTACGCTGCTGATTATAAACAGTAATGCCTAGTGCCCCATCACTGTTAAATTCTACATTCTCGACTTCACTGAAACGGGTACTGACGCTGATCCCCGTTGTTTTATTGACTGCGACTTCCGCAGCATCGCAACCTGCTTTCGCTAATTCCAGAGCGTGGGAAACAGCCTCTTCCAGTTGCTTACGTTGCTCCGCAATTTGTTGATTGGTAACTATCATTAATTAACCATAACCATTTAAATTAAAAGGGAATTTATCAGGAAAAGTGCTATATTCCGGCTTTCAGTATTAATGCCGTGTGGTAATCAGGCAATTTTCCCAGTTACAATAGACAATATTAGAAGATGTTAACACCCACCGGGAAATTGGTCATGTTCCAAAGTGCACCTTATCCGGCCTTTTTAGAAGGAAAACAATTATGGCAAAGCAGCCTGAAGATTGGCTCGACAATTATCCTGCTGAAGAGGAAGAAGAAGAGATAATCTGGGTCAGTAAAAGTGAAATCAAGCGGGATGCGGAAGAGCTTAAAAAGCTGGGAGCAGAACTGGTTGAACTGAGCAAAAGCGAACTGGAACGCATCCCGTTGGATGAAGATTTGCTGGCCGCTATTGAGCTGGCACAGAGAATCAAACGTGAAGGTCGCCGTCGCCAGTTACAATTGATAGGCAAACTCTTGCGTGCCCGCGATCCAGAGCCAATTACTATCGCATTGGATAAACTGAAAAACCGGCATAACCAGCAGGTTGTGATCCTGCACAAACTGGAAGAATTGCGGGATAAATTACTGGAAAATGACAATGCGCTTGAAGAAGTTGTGACACTCTATCCGCATACCGATCGCCAGCAACTACGGACGCTGGTGCGTAATGCCAAAAAAGAGAAAGCAGCAAACAAACCACCAAAATCCTACCGACAGATTTTTCAGTATCTGAAAGAATTATCTGGAACAGCATGATACTCAGACCGCCATTTCTTCAAGAAATGGCGGTTAATTAAAAACAGAAATTTCGTAAAGTATAAAAATATTATTTCAGGGGAATCGACATTTCATGACGGAAAATATTATCCCGGTCAAATATGTTTTTTACTTCAATAAGTTCTTTTGATATTTTTTCGCCATAATAAAGTGCCAGCCAGTCTGGATCTATAGTTTTATGAGTGAAATCAGTATATTTCATATCAATATCTGGATAATTTATATAGCATCCCTGATAAGGTGTATCTTCACCATCATATTTTTCATAGGGTTTTCCATTATATTCGTTAAAATATCCGTGAAAAGTAACCTGCATCCAACCAACACAATCATCGCTCAGTGCAGGATCTTTCCAATAATTCTGGAACTGTAACTTTAGCAGAGATTCCCTCTGGTAAACCGAAGTCTCTTGATTTTTATCTGCCTGATTAATACAACCACCATATGAATCTATCTGTATTAATGCTTGTTTAACAAACAATTTATCTTGATTTTCCGTTAATGCTTGATGCATCATCAATAATGAATAATCTGAGAATTTTCCTTTTTGATAGGCTGATTTATATTTTCCATATTGATTTTCGCCAGAACCATTAATAGATTGAGTCAAGTATAACCAATCCATAATCCGCACAGGTAAACCTGATAAATTATTATTATCATCATAAAACTGACTCAGAGAAACTTGATCTATCCGTGGTACTAACGGGCCATGTATTGTGGATAAATTTACTGATTGATAAGTAAAAAGATTATGATTTGCAGCAAGATCCATAGTCTTAATAAAATTGAGTAAAGGTGCATCATTAACACCTGTCTTATAAGAACCATCTTTGCCGGTATATTGTATAATAATCTCTATATTCCCTGTGGAGATATGTTGTAGTTTTAATAAGGAAAATAACCCACCATTACATTTCGTTTCATCATTATCATTCCAATATTGATCATTATCGTTAAACCATGAATAATATGCCTGAACAAATTTACTGAATGCATTTTGATCGACTACTTTATCCCACGGGTAGGTTAGCCGGATGATCCCTGCAGTACTTGGTGCATCAGGCAAATCTTTAAAATAGTAATTCAATATAATGCCAAAATTACCTCCTCCAGCCCCACAACATGCTCTGAATAATCTCTGATACCGGTCATCACTACTCTCTTTGCAGACATGGATAATCTTAAAAGTATCTTTCTCATCAGGTATAAGAATGTCGATGCCAGAAAGCCAGTCAACTATTAAGCCATGTTTACGGGACAGCAACCCATATCCTCCACCTGTGATATGGCCACCTAATCCAACAGAATAACAGGAGCCACCAGGTATTGTTTTCCCTGATATTTTATAGAGATTAACATAACTATCCCAATTTTGATTTCCTGCTGATATTTTGAAAGTGTATTGTGTTTTTTCATTATGACTTTCACTCTCATACTCAGAAGTGATTCCTCTATCCTCTTTATATTTAATTCCTGATATACCACCTATATCAATAATAACAGTATCTTGTTCTTTTTCATTACCATTAAAGGTATTATTACTCACAAATCCTTCATAACAGTGCCCCCCACTTCGAACTGTAATTCTTTTATTTTCCTTATGTATCTTTATTGCCGCAGCTAAAACATCCTGCTCATTATTACAAATATAAATCTCTGAAACATCATTATTATGATCCGGCCAGCGAAGATTAAACCCTTTTTTCAAAGTATTATATCGAGCATCTCTCTTATATATATAACTAGTTGACATAATTAGCTCCTAGCGAAATAGCTCATAATTAAAAGATAATTTAAAAATTAAAATATTAGTTTTGTTAATAAATACAAAATAAACTATAACAATAATTATTGAATATAGCCTAAATTTAGCCTCGTGATCTTAATGGATCTTAAACCAGTGAGTTGGTTTTAATGTTATTATAAAGTAATATCCGAACATAAATAATCTATACTTATTTTTAAGCACATTGAAAGTAAAACATTAAATATCGATTAAGCTCTTTTTGTTCCCGAATTCGTGAAAAGGATATTTTCAAATGCCATTAATTGTTATTCCAGATGATTATCAATCTGCAACAAAAAAGATTCAGTCTTTATATCAAAACCGTGATTTTGACATTGTCAGCCTCGGTGCAATTGATCGCGATCCTAAAGCCAGTGAGTTACTCTCTAAGGCTGACGCACTGATATTGATCCGTGAAAGAACAATTATTGATGAGAAGTTCTTATCCAAAACGCCCAACTTAAAACTGATCAGCCAGACAGGAAAGGTGGCTTACAATATCGATCTGGATTTATGTAAACAAAGGGGCATTGCTGTCGTAGAAGGTGCCGGTTCTCCTGTTGCCGCAGCAGAGTTAACCTGGCTGTTAATTCAAAGTTCCATCCGCAAATTCGTCGCTTTAGTGGAGTCGATGAAAAAAGGTCAGTGGCAAACTGAACTGGGCGATACCGTGGCTGAAAAAACCCTTGGGATCCTCGGGTATGGAAATATTGGTCAACGGGTTGCCAGATATGCACGTGCATTTGATATGAAAGTTCAGGTTTGGGGTTCAGAACGTTCACAGGAAAAAGCCCGTCGGGATGGTCTGATTGTCCCTCAGTCACGTGAAGATTTCTTTAAAACATCGGATGTTATTACCCTGCATCAGCGTCTGGTTAAAGAGACGACAGGTAATGTCACACTGACTGATCTGACTCATATGAAAAACAGTGCGGTATTAGTCAATACAGCAAGATCAGCGCTTATAGAAGACGGTGCTCTTGAAAAAGCACTTGATCTGGGTACGCCAGGTTTTGCTGCATTGGATGTTTTTGATGTTGAACCAATTTGGGATACCAGCCACACTTTATTAAAACGAGATAATGTCCTGTGCAGTCCACATATAGGTTATGTCACAAAAAGCTGCTATGACATCTATTTTGACAGCGCATTTAAGAATGTTGAGCGTTATTTCTCTGGCGATGAAAGCCACGTTGTGAATAAATAACCGCTGGCTCTATAGAGAAACACCGCCACATTTCAGTCAATGTAGCGGTGTAATAAGAAGGGAAAAGTTAATTCATCACATCAAACTTGAGTTCCCCTTCCAGCTCTTCTTCAGCTTCCTCAAACAAAAGCACCAGCGCTGCAAAATGTGGTTTTTTCTGCACATCCAGATGGATAAAGGTAATATCAACAGGCAACTCAATTTCACTTGTTACCACATCCCAGAGCGCATCCAAATTAGCACCAAAATGGTCGCTAAGATCGAAACGCTCCCTGAACTGATTATAGAACGTTGTTAAATCAGGGATATGGTTAAAATCGAATTCCACTTTTTTCATATTCTCATTCCAGCCTTGTGAAATGGTTATAATGATCAAGCGTCAGGTAGATTAGCCCATCGTTAGAATAGAGTAACCGGTCACTACCCCGACGCCCACAGTTATAATTCACATCTGCTTCAAACCACTGGCGTCCGGCTTCATCTGGCAGTTTATGCTCTCGGTTGGTGAACCTGTCCCCACCAATTGCTTTTCCCGGTACGGCTTCACATAAATTACCTTTACGGGGTTCCCAGCCCAAACGACGGGCTTGTTTCTTCGTAATGTAATAATCAGGCAATTTGTGATGTTGTTTCAGATAACTCGCAACCCGATGCTGTTCAGTCAGAACATCAATATGCGGAGTGGCTGTCTCTTCTGCTACCACCGTATTTTGCGGTGTTTTCCCGCTACCAGATAACCCCGTGTCTTTCAAAAAGACAATAGAGATAACCGCCAGAAGCAGAAATACACCTGCCAGTGCGCTCTTTTTCATAATGACCTCTTGCACTTAATGGATCAAATCACGCCAAAAAGTGTCAAGCTGTTCCGCCTACGGTCAGGTTATCCAGTTTCAATGTAGGCTGCCCAACTCCCACGGGAACACTTTGACCCTCTTTACCACAGACACCAACACCTTTATCAAGGGCTAAATCATTACCAACCATGGAAATCTGCTGCATCGCCTCAATACCAGAGCCAATCAGAGTTGCTCCTTTTACCGGTTTGGTGATCCTACCGTTTTCAATCAAATACGCTTCTGATGTCGAGAAGACAAACTTACCTGAAGTAATATCCACCTGACCGCCGCCAAAATTCGGTGCATACAGACCACGATCAACACTGGCAATAATTTCTTCTGGTGTAGAGTTACCTGCCAGCATGTAGGTGTTAGTCATACGTGGCATAGGCAAATGGGCATAAGATTCACGACGACCGTTCCCCGTCGGAGCAACACCCATCAAACGTGCATTAAGTTTGTCCTGCATGTAACCTTTTAAAATGCCGTTCTCAATCAGGACATTGTATTGTCCCGGAACCCCTTCATCATCAATAGATAATGAACCCCGACGCCCTTCAATCGTGCCATCATCAACCACAGTACATAGCTCGGAAGCAACTTTCTGCCCAATCTGACCAGAGAAAACAGATGTGCCACGGCGATTAAAATCACCTTCTAGACCATGACCAACGGCTTCATGCAGTAAAACGCCCGGCCAGCCTGCACCCAGTACAACCGGCATTGCTCCTGCCGGAGCCGCAACTGCTGAAAGATTGACTAATGCCATGCGAACAGCTTCACGGGCAAATTGCTCTGCCAGCGTCTGCCCATCAGTGTCTTGCAGGAAATATTCATAACCATAGCGGGCACCACCGCCACTGGAACCACGCTCGCGTTTGCCGTCTTCTTCGACCAATACACTGACAGAAAGACGTACCAGCGGACGGATATCAGCGGCTAATGTGCCATCCGTCGCAGCAACCAGTACCTGCTCATAAACACCACTCAGGCTGGCATTAACTTCCTGTACTCTTTGGTCTTCCGCACGGGCAATTTTATCAACATGGTGTAACAGAGCGATTTTCTCTTCCCTGCTCATACTTTGCAGCGGATCTACTGCTGGATACAAAGCGTTATGTGTCACTGCTCCCAGGGTATGGGCAGTGCCATTTCCTATTTCTCTTACAATGCTGCGCGCTGCCTGTGCACTTTGCTGCAAGGCATTCAGAGTGATCTGATCAGCATAGGCAAAACCGGTTTTCTCGCCGCTAACAGCCCGGACACCTACTCCCTGATCAATATTATAGGATCCATCTTTGATGATACGATCTTCCAATACCCACGTTTCGTGGTAGCTGGACTGAAAATAGAGATCAGCATAATCAAGGCGGCGTTCTGCCAACTGCCCTAATACAGAAAACAAGTCGTTATGATTCAGGCCATTGTCAGTCAGTAAATGTTCACTGACATAAGTTAAACTCATAGTGTTTACTCTTTATCTAAATTTGTATTCTTTTTTATCAAAGAAGTCAGTTGCGGACGGAAGCGATTATGTTTCACCACTCTGATTTGTTCACGCATGTGAGTCAGGCTGTCTCGCCGGATATTGAGCTGGAGTGCACAGACACTCAGAGGATTTTTCTTAATGATTTCCCCCCAGCCACTCACTGCCATTGAATGCCCCCACGTTCTGCGGGTGCCGTGCACACCAACCTGTGCAGGAGCCAGTATAATACATTGATTCTCAATTGCGCGGGCACGCAAAAGTGGCTCCCAGTGCGCTTTACCTGTCAGTCTGGTGAAAGCGGCTGGTACAGAAATCAGTTCAGCGCCCTGTTCCCGCAGTGCCTGAAACAGGCCGGGAAAACGCAGATCATAACAGATAGTCATTCCCAGACGACCGACAGGGGTATCAACAACCGTGATGTGTTCACCACGCTGATAAATAGAAGATTCGTTATAAGAACCGTGTTCATCCTTGATATTGACATCAAACATGTGGATCTTGTCATAGCGGGCGCGAATTTCACCCTGATCATCAAATAATAAGCTACTGCTGGTAATACGGCTCGGATCTTCCCGACTGATCATCGGCATTGAACCAATCAGTAACCAGATACCATAATGCTGTGCGAGTTCACGTACGGCCTGCTGTAACGGGCCTGTTCCCTGTTCTTCTGCATGTTCGCGATAAGCATCAGCGTCTGCAAACAGTAAGGCATTCTCCGGGGTCAGAACCAGCTTTACAGTTTTAGGCAATTGCTTAATCTGCTGTTCAATTTGCGCTAAATTATGTTTGATGTTTGTACCACTGCATAATTGTAAGAGTGCAACATTGACGTTTCTCATGACCCTTTATTCTCCTTAAGCTGACGTAAGACTTCATCAATTTTAGGTTGTTCCAGACTGCCGGTTATTCGATAGCGAATGACTGAGATCTTGCTCCATAACGGGCCTAACACTTTCGCCGCTGCAAAAACAGCAGCACCTGCCATAGGGTTAATTGCAAAAGCGGTTGCCACACCGACTGTGGCTGATATTTCCGGGGTGATCACCAACTCCATATTGAGCTGACGCTGGATAAAGTTTATCTGACCTTTTGCATCGATATCAGCTTCCAGCCCATCAACATGGAAATTATCCGTATACATAACCCCATTTTTTAGTTGTGCATCGCCGCGCATAGAATCAAAGTTAAAATCATCACTGAATGTGTCACTGAAATCCAACTGTAATTTACGCAATAAAGCATCAAAACTGACCAGCCTCAACAGTTGTCCTGCTCTGCCGGCGCCCAGTTTAGCTATTGTGCCTTTGCCCAGTGTCCCTGTCAGACGGCCATTAAGCGTTTTAATATCAGGCTGCCACGGCGTATCCTTCCAGTTAAGATCAAAATCAAACTTAAATGGAGCACCGGTAATGGGAATAATGAACCCGAGATAAGCAGCCATATCATCTAAACTTTCCCCTGATATTTGCCCCTTAGCCCGAGTATAGTTTCCCTCATTACTTTCACTCCAATGACCGGATAATGTCAATTTACCAGCACTATTTTCTACCCGGCCATCAGTCAGAACCAATGAGTTGCCTTCCGGTTTGACCGTTCCTGAAATTTTTCCGATTTTCGATCCGGCCAGCCAGCATTCATTACATCTCACATTAAATGTTGGCCAGTGATTCAAATTATATTTTGGTGTATCTGCTACGCTTGAAGCCAGCGAGTTGCCATCATTGGCAGCGCTGCCCGGGAACACCGGATTATAATAGAGATAATTAAATGCTCCCTGCCATATCCTATCCGAATAAACCCACAAATCGCCGTCAATTTCTTCTCCGATCGCATTAATATGCAAACTATCAGATTGTTTGCTGGCACTCAGTATAAGATTATGCCAACGCTGCCCGCCGATATTCAAAGAAGGTATTGTAATTTCAAATAACTCAGGCCACCTGAAAGCACCACCCGTTCCGGATTTGGTTTCCAATGTTCCAAGCAGTGCCAGCCATTTATCACCTTCAATATCAGGTAAATTCAGTTCGAGCATTGATTTTTCAGGTAACGCAGGAATTCCGTTTTTATCTGTGTTCAGAATACCCCGCTGTAAACGGGTATAGCCTTTCTCCAGTAACCATTGGCTATTGAATTTATATCTGTTCCCTAATGAACCGGTAAGCCTAAGCTGATTATCATCCCCTTCGGCCTGAATATTGAGATCATTCAATCCCTGCAAAGAGGCGGTTTCCAGCCCGTCTAACGTGCTGTTGATATGTGACAAATCAGCATTGATTGCAACCTGATATTTTGCGCCCTGTTGTGGTAATTCATGTTGCAAACCCTCACCTTTTGAGGGAATGGTAATATTGACTTTTCCCTGCCAGTCAAGCCGCCCTGATAGCTGACTGCGTATTTTTTCCGGCAATTCCGGTAGTGTTGCCACAGGCCAGCCAGCATTCAGGTCAACATTAACCTGATAATGTTGCACTAAATCCTGCGTCGTAAATCGTAATGACAGAGGGTTACCAAGCCAGTTAGTGGAAAGGCTATCACTTTGCAAATTGCCATTATCAAAGCGGAACTTGCCACTGAGGTGCTTCATTCTACTGTTCAGTGGCTGAATAAAGAGTTCAGTATCTTTCAGCACCACTTCACCACGGGCATCAGTTTTGCCATCTTGCAGATGTATATCCAGATGAAGATTGCCATCAACCTTGCCGCTAAGCTGTAAATTATCCAGCGCATTCCCGACAGTATCGGATAATGAACTATGGTGAAAATAGTCGTGAATATCTTCGCCATCTCCGGAAATGTCAGCATCAATTAAGAGTTTTTCTTTATCATAATCAGCGATAACAGCAGAAACCCGGGAAGCATCGACTTTACCCAGTTTCGCTTTATCTGCCTGTATCCATAATCCGTTATTGCGGAAATTCAAATTAGCATTCAGGTCAAACAGAGCTGGCCAGTCTGGCTGGTACTTAAATGTTGCATTGCGCAGGGGAACCCACACCTGAAATTGGCCATTGTTATGCCTGAATGGAAAGTCATGAGGGTTACCCTGAAAAATCAGCGTGGCATTATCGATTTTCCCTTTAATTAACGCTGTTGTCAGATAATCTGTCAGTGATTTTCCCATCAGGGTTTGGGGAAAATAGCGCCATGCTTCGCCTGCATCCTCGACTCGGATCCCTGCCAGCATTTCCAGCTTTGGGGGCTTATTCCTGAGTTCTGTATAATTAAAATCGCCGTTTATCCATAATGATTTGGTCTGCAAATCCAGCCCCTGACTCCATATTTTCAAACCTTCCTGATCACTTTTCCATTCGATTTTCCCTGCACCGCTGGCAATATCAAACGGTGCCTGAAACATTTGCCGGTAATCAATGAAGCTATTTTTCAACTCAAATATGAAGTTTCCTTGCTGTTTATTTCCCGCCAGCATGCCACTAAAATCATTCACTGAAGGCAGCTCTTTCCAGCGAGACCAGCTGACATCCTGCCACTTAACAGCAATATCCATGCCATCGGCCAGTTCAGGCGTAACATCAAGGGCAAAACGGTGAATTAGCCCTTTTGGCTGCCGATGTTGCCAGTCATTGACGTTCTCAGGAGTCACAGGTGACATCAGCGGCAACATGCCACTCAGCCGTTCAAGCTGAATATTTTCAGCCCGAATACGCCAATGATCTTTGTTCTGATATTTGTTTGCCTTCGTGATATATAAGGCGGCAAGACGACCGGCAAGCCACTGCTGACCATTAGTGTTCAGGCTTTCCAGATTTGGGATATCGAACAGCCAGCCTTCTCCCTGACGACGCATTTGCAAAAGCAGATCATGAACAGTGAGCTGATGTTGCTTCTCCCCCACATACCAGCTGGCATACCCGTGCCTGAGTTGTAAATGCCCACTATCAATTCTCCCGTTTTTCAGGGTAATCCAGTTAGCCAGACTGAAACGGGCATTTTCCAGGCCGGTGCTGTCTTTTAACCATCGGCTGAGCCACAACCGCATATCAATATCATCAGCCTGTAAATAGATAGTGCCGCTATCTAAAACATGATTAATATCTTTCAGGTCAAATTTAATCTGTACAACACCTTCCTGCCCATTAATCGAAGACAGGTTAATATGCCCCTCTGCACGATGCCGGTTGTCTTTATTCAGCCATGCCAGCTGCGGTAACAATAATCTGACTTTTTCTCCCGATGGAGTAGGAAAAGTCAGGCTACTGTCATGCAATTCGAAATAATTAAAACGTTCGAGAAACAGGGAGGATAGCTTGTCCGGTTTGGGTAACTGGTGTTCACTTTCGCCATCAAACAGTGGCTTATCATAATCCACCTGAAGCTGATAAAAAGAGAGGTCACGGAAATGCCAGCGCCGCTGTAATAATGAGCGCCAGACATCCAGAGAAAGCGTCACTTTTTTGGCTTTAATATCCGTTTCTTCGTTTGTTGCATGAAGATCCCGGACTTCCAGCTGAGGGCCAAATGGCTCCCAGCGACCACTGGTATAACCTATATTGACGGAAACACCGGTTAAGGCTGAAATCTGGCGTGCCAATTGCTGGCGATAATCATTAATATGAGGCAGGAAAAAACGTAACCCGCTGACAAACAAAGCCACAATGATAATGATTATTGCGGCTGTCGCTAATAATATCCCGAGCAGTCGCTTCACTCATTTCTCCTTGTTTGTCAGCACGTTATACTCTTCGTCTTTCAAGCTGCCTCTTTGTTGGCTACGCTCGTTCACCCCAGTCGCATAGTTATCTATGCTCAGGGGATGACTGAGAGGCTCCTGCCTCTCACCGGAGGCTAGCCTTTGGCTGGGCAAATTCGTTCCCGACGAATTTGTCTCTCCCTTGCCGCCGCGATGCAACTTGAAATCCATAGAGTATGTTATTTACTCAAAAAATTTAAGGTTACATCATAACAACATCAAATTGTTCCTGACTGTACAGCTGTTCAGCCTGTACTTTTACGGATTTACCAACAAAGATTTCTACTTCAGCCAGAGCGTGAGAGTGTTCTCCTTTAAGGGCTTCACTCACAGCATGGGAAGAATAGACCAGAAAACGATCTGCATTAATGGCGCGATGAACACGTACAATTTCCCGTAAAATTTCATAGCATACCGTTTCAACAGATTTTACGGTGCCGCGCCCCTGACAAGTCGGGCAATTATCACATAAAATGTGCTCAAGGCTTTCCCGCGTGCGTTTGCGTGTCATTTCCACCAGACCAAGCTGAGAAAAGCCATTGATGGTCGTTTTCACGCGGTCTTTACTTAGAGCCTGTTCCAAAGAAGCGAGAACCCGACGACGGTGTTCTCCGTCAGCCATATCGATAAAATCAATAATAATGATCCCGCCCAGATTGCGTAGCCTCAACTGACGGGCAATCGCCTGAGTCGCTTCAATATTAGTATTAAAGATAGTCTCTTCCAGGTTCCTATGCCCAACAAAAGCACCGGTATTAATATCAATGGTCGTCATGGCTTCGGTTTGATCGATAATCAGATAGCCACCCGACTTTAATTCTACTTTGCGCTCCAGTGCGCGCTGAATTTCCGTTTCCACGCCACAGAGATCGAATATCGGCTGATTTCCCTGATAATGTTCCAGCTTGGCATTCATTTCAGGGATATACTCATCAATAAACTCCTGCACTTGCAGGTAGGTCTGGCGGGAGTCAACCCGGATGCGATCAAGAGAATCTTCGGCAAAATCACGTAAAATACGCTGCGCTAATGCCAGCTCACCATAAACTTTCGTTTTCGTGATATTCCGTTTTTTACGCTCAATGACCTTACTCCACAGGCGCTTCAAAAATGCAGCATCCTGCTCAATCTCCTCTTTTCTTACCCCTTCTGCGGCAGTGCGGATAATAAACCCGCCATGTTCATCGCAATAATCCATCACGATGGATTTCAGCCTATCGCGCTCTTCTCCGCTTTCAATTCGCTGGGAAACACCAACATGGGAGGCCCCCGGCATAAAAACCAGATAGCGTGAAGGCAGGGTGATATCGGTTGTCAGGCGTGCTCCTTTGGTGCCGAGGGGATCTTTGACGACCTGAACGAGCAGATCCTGCCCCTGACTGACCAGCTCAGCAATATCCCTGACATTAAAGTTTTTCCGCTCCTCGCCTGCGATACATTCCGTATGAGGCACAATATCTGAAGCATGCAAAAAGGCAGCTTTCTCCAGCCCGATATCAACAAAAGCCGCCTGCATACCGGGTAAAACCCGGCTTATACGGCCTTTATAAATATTACCGACTATTCCCCGTTTAGCTTCCCGTTCAATATGAACTTCCTGCAAAATACCGCCATCGATATAAGCAACCCGCGTTTCGGATGGTGTTACATTGACTAATAACTCTGCTGTCATAAGTGACCCTTCCCATCAGCTAACGCCAAAAATCGTGTGATTAATTCATACGTTTCAACCAGTGGCAAGCCGACAACAGCATGGTAACTGCCATTAATACTTCTGACAAAACAACCGCCTTTACCCTGAATGCCGTAAGCGCCGGCTTTATCCATTGGTTCTCCAGTTGCAATATATTCCTGTATTTCACGTTGGGATAAATGGCGAAATATCACATCTGTAACCACTAACTCACTTAAGGTATGCTGACTGTTCGATAAAGCAACAGCCGTCATGACCTGATGGTGTTGTCCTGACAGCGCCTGTAACATTTCCGCTGCATGTTGCTCATTATGGGGTTTTTCCAGAATACGATTATTCAGCACAACAATTGTATCAGCGCCCAGAACGGGGAGATCATCCGGCGCAATTGCCACACCCGCTTTTGATTTTTCTCTGGCTAATCGTTCGACATACTGCTGCGGAGACTCTTCTTCCTGCCATTTCTCTTCAACCTGTGGTGTCAGGATCTGAAAATTAAAATCCAGCAGTTCCACCAGCTCACGCCGCCGTGGTGAGCCAGAAGCCAAGTAAAGAGTTTTCATAGTGAGTCATCCTTTCTGTCAGTTCATTTAAAAGCGGTTCATTTATATAAAAGCTGTTCATTAAAAAGTAGAACCCGCCTTTAACGAACTGAAAATTGACGGCGGATTTTCCGCATTAATAAGAATAGCCAGGGCCAGAGAATACCATTGACCACGCCATTCCAGAATACTTCAGAATGGAAAATAGTCTGCAGGATCAGAGCGTGAGTCAGGAAAACACAGAGGTTTATCAATGTTGAGAGTATCATCACAATGAGTGATTGTTGCCAGAGTGCCATATTGCGAATGAGCTGAAATTTAAAAGCAACCAGAAAACTCACGAGACTAAAAGCCAGTGCATGCGCGCCAAGAATGCTGCCCTGCAATAAATCAATCAGGATACCCAGAATAAACCCGGTACCAACACTGATACGATGAGGAATAGCAAGCAGCCAGTAGATAAGGCATAACACTGGCAGCGTTGGCCGGAATACATCAACTTGTTCCGGCCACGGCATACTCTGTAAAACCATTGCTATCAAGAAAGACAACCAGACAACCCAGAGACCACGTCCGTGATACTGACTCATCGGTTATTCTCCGTAGCTAATGGTTTATTAACTGATGGGGCCACTGAAGATGGCTGTCCGGCCACGGGTTTCTTTCTGTTATCCTCTTTTTTACTACCCTCTCCACTTGAATCTTCTGGCAAAGAGTGAAGTTTTTCATCAGCCGGATTTGGCAATACGTATGGCAAAAACTGCTTCATGCGCTCATTTGCGGCTCGATATACTTCAGAAGGCGGCAACGGTTCAGATGGGTTATTATCCGGCCCCCATACCAACAGCAGATAACGCAGGCGGCGTAATTCGGCCAAAGGACGGGCGTGAATAACGGTATGAGCCCGCTGATTGTCTATCTTGACAGAAGAGACCACTGCCACAGGATAACCTTCAGGGAATCTCCCACCCAGACCAGAAGTCACCAGTTCATCACCGACCCGGATATCCGTGTCACTCGGTAATGGTTCAAGGTGTAGATCATCGGCACAGCCTGTACCACCAGCGATCACCCGGATATCATTGCGTAATACCTGAACCGGCAGGGCGTGAATCGGATCGCAAATCAGTAACACCCGGCTACTTAGCTGGCTTACTGAAACAACCTGCCCGACAACACCGCGATCACTAACAACCGGCTGCCCTTCATAAACACCATCTTTTGCGCCTTTATCAATAACAATTTGATCGCGATAAGGATCCAGACCACGGGCAATTACCTGAGTAGCCATCATGTGTTCATCATGACGCAAAGGTGAACCCAGTAAGGAACGTAACCGGATATTCTCCTGTTTTAATTGGCCCAGAAGTAATAATTTGCTGTCCTTCAACCGCAATTCATTGCGCAAGGAGTAATTTTCCAGTTCAAGTTGTTTGCGGGCAGTTAGAGAATCAGAAATACCATCTAAAAACTGGCGGGGACCATTGGCAAGAAAATAAAAAGGACTCACTGCCGTATCCATATAGCTACGGACTTTATGAAAAAAATCAAACCTGCTGTCTACCACAACCAGAATAATGGCAATAGCAACAGCAAAAAAGAGTCGTAATTGTAGGGAGGGCCCTCTGCTGAAAATTGGCTTCATAATTTGCGCATTATTGAGCGGTTTCGTGTCATAAACAATAAAAGAGTCATAAACGATACACTTTTGGATAAACAGCAAGGAGGCACCGATAAACACGCCTCCCAGCTCGCAGAGTTACTTTCAGTCTTCGCTGAATAAATCGCCACCGTGCATGTCGATCATTTCCAGCGCTTTACCGCCACCTCTGGCAACACAGGTCAGTGGATCTTCAGCCACAATCACGGGAATACCTGTTTCTTCCATCAGCAAGCGATCAAGATTGCGTAACAATGCGCCACCACCGGTCAGCACCATGCCACGTTCTGAAATATCAGAAGCCAGCTCTGGAGGGCACTGTTCCAGTGCTACCATAACGGCACTGACAATACCGGTCAGCGGCTCTTGCAGGGCTTCCAGAATTTCATTGGAATTCAGTGTGAAACTACGTGGTACACCTTCAGCAAGGTTACGGCCACGTACTTCGATTTCGCGGACTTCATCCGTTGGGTACGCAGAACCAATTTCATGTTTAATGCGTTCTGCTGTCGCTTCACCAATCAGTGAACCGTAGTTGCGGCGGACATAATTGATAACCGCTTCATCAAAGCGATCCCCGCCGATACGGACAGAAGAAGAATAGACAACGCCATTGAGGGAGATAACTGCAACTTCTGTTGTACCACCACCGATATCAACAACCATTGAACCCGTTGCTTCTGAAACGGGCAAACCTGCACCGATTGCCGCCGCCATTGGCTCTTCAATCAGAAAGACTTCGCGTGCTCCTGCACTTTGGGCTGATTCACGAATAGCCCGACGCTCAACCTGCGTCGCCCCGACTGGTACACAAACCAGTACGCGCGGGCTAGGACGCATAAAACTGTTGTTATGAACCTGTTTAATAAAATGCTGCAACATTTTTTCCGTGACATAAAAATCAGCAATCACACCATCCTTCATTGGTCGGATAGCTGCGATATTCCCCGGAGTACGTCCCAACATCTGTTTTGCTTCCAGCCCCACGGCTGCAACGCTTTTTGGTGAACCGGCCCTGTCTTGTCGGATAGCAACAACAGAGGGTTGATCCAAGACAATTCCCTGACCTTTAACATAAATAAGGGTATTGGCAGTACCCAAGTCAATGGACAAATCATTGGAAAACATGCCACGAAATTTCTTTAACATAACGAAAGGATAATCCTGCAAGCTGGGGACGGATGTTGTCCGTCTACTCTACCAACCACATGAAGCAGCGACAAGGCGCATCATTAACTACTTTTACTACTTCAATGAAAGTGGCTACGTTATTCACATCAGAAACACGATATTCTACGTTACTTTTTTCTGACAGAGCAGAAAAAAACTGCATAAAAATGGGTTAATTCCACCAATAACCCCGTCACTGAACCCTAAAATGTCCAAATGCCCTAAAAACCAACATTATAGTGTATATAGTGCATCCCGCGATGTTACTGATTCACTTTTTCTATGTTGACCTATAATGATTTCAGCAAGTTCAACAAAAATTAATTTTTTCTCAAATATTTTGATTTATTTTGCCATCTCTAGCCAATATCACGCTCCAATAAACCCGGCAAAGATGATTCATTAATTCCCCGCTTTATCTTCAGCACTTAAAAGAAAAATTGTTCTTCATCGACACTTATGCACCTGTAATCGGCGGATAAATCTGTTGATTACTGAACCAATAAGATATAAAAACAAAGTCATTATTAATAAGTGAATTATCAATATTGAAATCATTATCAGGCATATTTAACTTTCAGCATATACCCGAATAAAAATCAGCAATCACTGTTTTGCGACTATTCATCACAATATTGCAGACTGCCCGTTTCTGCATTTTTAATTTTATCTATATTGAGAATGTCACAAAAAATGAAATCATGAGAATCGTGATGGTGTTATACCCAAAATCCATCAGAGGGAGAACCTATGAAAGCATTACTGCTGGAACAGCATGATACATTATCAGCTTCTATTCAGGATATTGACACAACCCAACTTCCACCCGGTGATGTCATCGTCGATATTCACTGGTCAACCCTCAATTATAAAGATGCACTTGCTATCACCGGCAAGGGGAAAATCATCCGCGAGTTTCCGATGATACCGGGGATCGACTTCTCCGGCGTTGTTCGTCACTCAGAAGATCCCCGCTTTCATATCGGGCAGCAGGTTTTATTAACCGGCTGGGGTGTGGGTGAAAATCGTTGGGGTGGTCTGGCAGAACAGGCCAGAGTCTCAGGTGAATGGCTGACTCCATTGCCAGCAGGTTTAAGTACCAGACAGGCTATGATTATCGGCACAGCCGGTTTTACCGCCATGTTATGTATTATGGCGCTGGAACAGGGAGGTATAACCCCTGAAAGCGGCGAAATCGCAGTCACAGGTGCCACTGGCGGAGTCGGAAGCACAGCAATTACCCTGCTCTCTCTGTTAGGGTACTCTGTTGTCGCCATCAGCAGTAAACCCGAAAGTCAGGAATATTTACGTTCTCTGGGAGCAAAAGAAATTCTGCCGGTTTCAGACTTCAGCCAACCCGCTCGCCCGCTGGAAAAACAGCGATGGTCAGGTGTTATTGATACTGTCGGTGGTACAATTCTGGCCAAATTGCTGGCTCAGGTATCTCACAACGGCACTGTAGCTGCCTGCGGGATGGCAAGCGACATCAATCTGCCTACCACTGTCATGCCATTTATCCTGCGTAATGTCCGCTTACAGGGTGTTGAGTCAGCAATAGTCTCGGCTGCCGATAGACCAAAGATCTGGGAGCGGTTACAAAAGCTGTTGCCGGAATCTTTTTATCAACAGACCGCAAACGAAATTTCATTAGATCAGGTGATCGAACACGCTAATCAGTTGGTAAACAATCAGTCAACAGGTAGAACAGTGGTAAAGATCCGCTGAAACTATGCCGATAAGCGTAAGTCTAATAAAATCAAGCCCGAAAAGCTGATAAGACCAGTATTTTGCTGCTAAATGTTACGATATGTTTATAATGTCGGGCTTTATCGTCAAATTTACAAATATTGATAATAGAAAAAGATGACAAACTGCTGTCATCGAGTTATCTTGAACGATTGTTGACAGATTGCCGGAGATACCCGCACAATGGCAGACAAGTTTCGCATTTTACTCTTGAACGGTCCCAACCTGAATCTATTGGGAACGCGAGAGCCAGAGACCTACGGCAAGTTAACGCTTGATGACATCGTCAGCAAACTGTCACAAGAAGCTCACCAGTCGGGTATTGAATTATTCCATCTGCAATCCAATGCAGAATCTGAACTGATTGAGAGAATTCATACTGCGCGGGGGAATACCGATTTTATTCTGATTAACCCTGCGGCATTCACGCACACCAGCGTAGCGTTACGCGATGCACTTCTGGCGGTGGATATTCCATTTATTGAGATCCACCTCTCTAATGTGCATGCCCGCGAGCCATTCCGCCATCATTCATATCTTTCTGATATTGCCGTTGGCGTGATCTGTGGTTTGGGTGCTGATGGCTATAGTTTTGCATTACAGGCAGCGGTCAACCGCTTGTCAAAATCCAATACCCAATGAATTTCGAGTTGCATCGCGGCGGCAAGGGAATGAATCCCCGGGAGCATAGCTAACTATGTGACCGGGGTGAGTGAGCGCAGCCAACAAAGAGGCAACTCGAAAGGCTAAGGGCATAACTAATTTACATAAATAGAGTACGGAATCACACTCATGGATATTCGTAAGATAAAAAAATTGATCGAGCTGGTTGAAGAATCTGGCATTTCTGAACTGGAAATTTCTGAAGGTGAAGAATCAGTTCGCATCAGCCGTACTACGGCCGTTCAGGGCATGCCGATCACTCAGCAGTATATCTCTGCGCCTGTTCAACAGCCTGCTCCCGTTGCAGCACCGGCACCGGCTGCTCCGGCAGCACCAGCCGCAGCAGAGATCAGCGGTCACACCGTTCGTTCCCCAATGGTTGGTACGTTCTACCGTTCTCCAAGCCCGGATGCGAAACCTTTTATCGAAATCGGTCAGCATGTTAATCAGGGCGATACCCTGTGCATCGTTGAAGCCATGAAAATGATGAACCAGATCGAAGCTGACAAAACCGGCGTCGTGAAGGCCATTCTGGCACAAGACGGTCAGCCTGTTGAATTTGACGAGCCACTGGTCATCATCGAATAAGCGCATCACGCGGGAAAAACCCATGCTTGAGAAAATAGTCATAGCTAACCGCGGTGAAATCGCACTGCGTATCCTGAGAGCCTGTAAGGAACTCGGGATCAAAACTGTTGCTGTGCACTCTGCGGCAGACCGTGATCTGAAACACGTCCTGCTGGCAGATGAAACGGTCTGTATCGGCCCTGCCGCATCAGCAAAAAGTTACCTGAATATTCCGGCTATCATTTCTGCGGCTGAAATCACCTGTGCACAGGCAATCCATCCGGGTTATGGATTCCTGTCTGAAAACGCTGATTTTGCTGAACAGGTGGAGCGTTCCGGTTTCACCTTTATCGGCCCGAGAGCAGAAACTATCCGCCTGATGGGTGATAAAGTTTCTGCCATCAGCGCCATGAAAAAAGCCGGTGTACCTTGCGTTCCTGGTTCTGACGGCCCTTTGGGTGATGATACTGAGAAGAACAAATCGATCGCACAGCGCATCGGTTATCCGGTGATCATCAAGGCTTCCGGCGGCGGCGGCGGGCGTGGTATGCGCGTTGTCCGCAGTGATAAAGAGCTGGAACAGTCTATTGCCATGACTCGTGCTGAAGCTAAAGCTGCTTTCAATAATGACATGGTTTACATGGAAAAATTCCTTGAAAACCCTCGTCACGTTGAAATTCAGGTACTGGCTGATGGTCAGGGCAATGCTCTTTATCTTGCTGAACGTGACTGCTCCATGCAGCGTCGTCACCAGAAAGTTGTGGAAGAAGCTCCTGCACCGGGTATCTCAGCTGAACTACGCCGCAGCATCGGTGAACGCTGTGCCAACGCGTGTATGGAAATCGGCTATCGCGGAGCGGGTACGTTTGAATTCCTGTATGAGAACGGTGAATTCTATTTCATTGAGATGAACACCCGTATTCAGGTTGAACACCCTGTTACCGAAATGATCACTGGCGTTGATCTGATCAAGGAACAGCTACGCATCGCTTCCGGTATGCCACTGTCCATCAGGCAGGAAGATATTGTCATCAAAGGCCATGCTATCGAATGCCGTATTAATGCCGAAGATGCAAAAACATTCTTGCCAAGCCCGGGCAAAATCACCCATTTCCACTCTCCGGGTGGGTTCGGCGTGCGCTGGGAATCCCACATTTATGCAGGATATACCGTACCGCCATATTATGACTCCATGATCGGCAAACTGATCACTTATGGAGAAACCCGTGAAGTGGCAATTGCACGTATGAAGAACGCGCTGGCAGAACTGATCATTGATGGTATCAAAACCAATATCGATTTGCAGATGTCCATCATGAATGATGAAAACTTCCAGAAAGGCGGAACCAATATTCACTATCTGGAGAAGAAACTGGGCTTACATGATAAGTAAGGCTTTTTTCTGACATCGCCATTCTGCATAAAATCCCATCTTTTCAAGATGGGATTTTTTATGACATAGTTTTTGTCGCACATTTTCTTCTGAATAAATCCGGCTGTTACCGTACAATTCCTTCCTTTATTTTTCTGCTTTCCCGGAGAATCAATGGACAAAAGATTTGTTCAATCTCATAAAGAAGCGCGTTGGGCCGTATTCCTGACGTTAGCTTATCTTGTGGGTTGGCTACTGAGCGCCTATCTACCCAGTGATACGATCGGATTAACCGGATTGCCACATTGGTTCGAACTGGCTTGTTTAGCATTACCTGCACTTTTCATCATCCTGTGCTGGATGATGGTGACATTTATCTTCAAAGAAGTTCCTCTGGAGGATGAAGATGCAAAATGAAGTTATTCTGCCTCTGGTAGGATATCTGGCACTGGTTTTTCTGCTCTCATTCTATGCCTATCGCCGCCGCCAGACGGGTGAATTCCTGAATGAATATTTTCTTGGCAGCCGCTCAATGGGTGGTTTTGTCCTGGCGATGACCATTACAGCAACATACATCAGTGCCAGCTCGTTCATTGGTGGTCCCGGTGCAGCCTACAAATATGGTATCGGCTGGGTGCTGTTATCCCTGATCCAACTGCCGGCAATCTGGCTCTCCCTTGGCGTACTGGGGAAGAAATTTGCGATTCTCGCCCGCCGTTATAATGCCGTGACACTCAATGACATGCTATATGCGCGCTATCAGAGCCGTATTCTGGTCTGGTTTGCCAGCGTGAGCCTGTTGGTCGCCTTTGTCGGTGCCATGACGGTGCAGTTCATTGGTGGTGCCCGCCTGCTGGAAGCCGCAGCCGGTATTCCTTACGGTACCGGTCTGCTGATTTTTGGCCTCTCCATCGCTCTCTACACAGCATTTGGCGGCTTTAGAGCCAGTGTACTTAATGATGCCCTGCAAGGGCTGGTTATGCTGTTAGGAACGATACTGCTGCTTGTTGGCACGATCTATAAAGCTGGCGGACTGTCAGAAGCGGTCTCGACACTGCGTACTATCGATCCTAACCTCGTCTCTCCCCACGGTGCTGACAATATTCTTAGCGGCCCTTTTATGGCCTCCTTCTGGGTACTGGTCTGCTTTGGCGTTATCGGGCTGCCACATACCGCTGTGCGTTGTATTTCTTACCGCGACAGTAAAGCTGTCCATCGTGGTATTATCATCGGCACTATCGTCATGGCTATCCTGATGTTTGGGATGCACCTTGCCGGAGCACTGGGCCGTGCGATCATCCCTGATCTGACAATTCCCGATCAAGTGATCCCAACCCTGATGATCACCGTCCTGCCGCCTATCGCTGCCGGGATCTTTCTGGCCGCGCCGATGGCAGCCATTATGTCAACAATTAACGCCCAACTGCTGCAATCTTCAGCAACTATCGTTAAAGATCTCTATTTGAATTTGTTCCCGCAGCAGATCAAACAGGAGAAAAAACTCGCCCGTATCTCCAGTTTTTCTACGCTGATTCTTGGAATCCTGCTGTTACTGGCGGCATGGCAACCACCTGAAATGCTGATCTGGCTGAATCTGCTGGCCTTCGGCGGATTACAGGCGGTGTTCCTCTGGCCACTGGTATTGGGCCTGTACTGGGAGAAAGCCAATGCACATGGCGCGCTAACCTCCATGCTGACAGGTGCAATAAGTTATACCCTATTAGCCAGCTTTAGCATTAACCTCCTTGGATTCCATCCCATTGTGCCATCATTGCTGCTGAGCTTACTGGCATTCGGAATCGGAAATCTGTTTGGGAGTAAACAAATACAACAAACCGCCGCATCACAGTAACGGCGATATTTTTTTAGCCTGATTTTTAATCATTTTTCATACATATTGCGTTTAAAAGAGAATTTTTATGCCTTGGATACAACTGAGATTAAACACAACTGGACAACAAGCTGAGTCACTTGGTGATGAACTAATGGAAAGCGGCGCAGTGTCCGTGACCTTTCAGGACAGCCACGATACGCCAATTTTTGAACCTCTGCCGGGAGAAACCCGCTTATGGGGAGATACCGATGTCATTGGTTTGTATGATGCAGAAACCGATATGAAAGCTGTTGTTAGCCAACTGGAGCAGATTCCCCAGCTGGGTAAAGGTTTTCTCCACAAAATTGAACAACTGGAAGATAAAGACTGGGAACGCGAGTGGATGGACAACTTCCACCCAATGCGTTTTGGTAATCGTCTGTGGATCTGCCCAAGCTGGCGGGAAGTGCCTGAACCGAATGCTGTTAACGTTATGCTGGATCCGGGACTGGCCTTCGGAACCGGAACACACCCAACCACTTCTCTTTGCCTGCAATGGCTGGATGGCCTTGACCTGCAAGGTAAAACCGTCATCGACTTCGGCTGTGGATCCGGCATTCTGGCTATCGCAGCCCTGAAACTAGGCGCCAAACATGCTATCGGTATTGATATCGATCCTCAGGCCATTCAGGCAAGCTGGGATAATGCAGAGCGTAATGGCGTTTCGGAGCTGCTGACACTCTATCTGTCTAAAGATAAGCCTGACAATTTAGAATGTGATGTTGCTATCGCCAACATTCTGGCTGGCCCACTGCGTGAACTGGCTCCTGTTATCGGCTCATTACCAAAATCTGGTGGATTATTAGGCTTGTCTGGTGTACTGGCAAGTCAGGCTGAAGGTGTCGCTGAAGCCTATAGCAATGAATTTATTATCGATCCAATCGCTGAACAAGAAGAATGGTGCCGTATTAGCGGGGTCAAAAAATAATCAACAAACTACTATTGAAAAACAGGATTATCCACTAAAATGATCCTCTGGGGGACAAATTGGTGGTAATACATACTATTTGTCATGAGAAATATAGGTAACAATAAATTTCGTCAAAAATACGTAACTTAATGTTATTAAAGGATAAATAGAAAAGTTTGAAAAAATCAACTGGAAAAATTCCGTTAAAATACCGTTTCGCTCAAAGTTTGGCCTTTCATATCTTGTGAAAAATGCGTAATATACGCGCCCTTAGTCACAGTTGGCCACTCTTTCTTCGCCTATGCGTATCGGACAATACCAGTTGAAAAACTGTCTTATTGCAGCCCCTATGGCTGGCATAACGGATCGCCCGTTTCGATCACTATGCTACACCATGGGTGCAGGTATGACAGTCTCAGAGATGCTTTCTTCCAACCCTCAGGTCTGGAAGACGGATAAATCCCGGCTACGTATGGTTCATCGCGACGAACCCGGAGTGCGTTCTGTACAGATTGCCGGTAGTGATCCCGATGAAATGGCAGCGGCGGCGAAAATCAACGTCGACAATGGTGCTCAGATCATCGATATCAATATGGGGTGCCCAGCCAAGAAGGTTAATCGTAAATTGGCAGGCTCAGCATTACTGCGTTATCCAGAACTGGTTCAAAAAATCCTTTCTGCGGTAGTCAATGCGGTTGATGTACCTGTTACATTGAAGATCCGTACAGGATGGTCACCGGAAGAACGTAACTGTGTAAAAATTGCCCAATTGGCTGAACGTTGTGGTATTCAGGCGCTTACCATTCATGGCAGGACTCGTTCTTGTCTGTTTAATGGTGAAGCCGAGTATGACAACATTCGGACAGTTAAGCAGACTGTTGCCATTCCAATTATTGCTAATGGCGACATTACTGACCCGCTAAAAGCCAGAGCAGTGCTTGAATACACCGGGGCTGATGCCCTGATGATAGGCCGCGCTGCTCAGGGAAGACCCTGGATCTTTCGGGAAATCCAGCATTATCTGGAAACAGGAGAACTGCTGTCACCGATGCCCCTTGGCGAGGTACAGCGTTTAATGAACGAGCATGTACGAGAACTGCACGACTTTTACGGTCAAGGCAAAGGAGTTCGTATTGCACGTAAGCATGTATCTTGGTATCTCAAGGAACATGCTCCTGATGACCAGTTTCGGCGCTCATTCAACGCCATTGAGGATGCCAGCGAACAGCTGGAGGTGTTGGAAGCATACTTCGAAAATTTTTGCGTAAATAAAGAAAAGAGCTGACAGAACTATGTTCGAACAACGCGTAAATTCTGACGTACTAACCGTTGCTACTGTAAATTCACAAGATCAGGTAACTCAAAAACCTCTGCGTGACTCAGTTAAACAAGCACTGAAGAACTATTTTGCTCAACTGAATGGTCAAGACGTCAATGACCTGTATGAGCTGGTACTGGCTGAAGTAGAGCAACCACTGTTGGACATGGTGATGCAATACACCCGTGGTAACCAAACCCGCGCAGCGCTGATGATGGGAATCAACCGCGGTACTCTGCGTAAGAAACTGAAAAAATACGGCATGAACTAATCCTAGTCTAGTAACATGTTGTTTAATAGGCACTTTACATAAAATGAAAAGTGCCTATTTCTTTTTTGATTATACAAATGTTTATACATGGTTTTCTGAACGAATCTATAAACGCGGTATAAGATGAAAACGTTAATAGTGTAGGCCTAGCTAGAGTGCTATCGACGAATTTCATTGCTTGCAAGTAACTCACAACTCATCGAACTAGCACCAAAACACGACGAAGCATTGTAATCTTGGAAAGAGTACTGTAGTCGAAAGAAACAATGATGTGGGATAACAGATTACCCCATAGGAATGAAATGAGGCGTGTCTATAGAATTAGATAAAGTGAATATTATGTGGAAACTAGCCAAGCTACTCGCCATCATCCCATGAATTTAGAAAATCAGCTAATACATCTCCATGACAAGCTTCAGGTTTGCAAAAACATCCAAGCCTTTTTCCAGCCAACTTATATACTTCAGACTTGTCTTTATTTGGAAACTTTTCAAAATCAAAATCGTACTTGAACTTTCTTATAACCTCTTCTCTACCATCAGCATTTTCAAACATTGAGTAAGGATTTCCCCAATAGGAGCCTCTCCCAATATATTCATATGCGTTGGTTGCAGTAATTCCCTTATATTCTGTATTTTTTTTAATATTTATAACCCTTGTGATCTTTATCTTGATTCTTCTAACAACTACTCCTCTTCTCTTTAACTCTGCTACTTCCTCTACAAACTCTTCACCATCATCAAATATAATGGCATGAGTAATATCATCAAACTCCAGCTCAGTAAGATTTACTTTCGCAACATTATAAGTATTATTTTTTAGATATTCTTCTATAAAATCATGCGGATCTAAAATGATAGTAATGATATCAGGTTTCTTTTTAGCTAGGATATTAGCAATCTTTCTTTCGAATTTGCTATAACATAAAAATAAACTTGGGTATAAAATTAATAAATTCATATGCTCAGTATAGATGTTTTATTTCAAATTTAGTATTCCAGCTGTTATTCAAATACTCAATAACTAGCCTTCTATGGCAATGATGCGGTTTATTTTCACTACATAGTAGGCATCCATTCTCTATAATTTCTTTATCAATCCTTTCAATTCTCCTTTTTGCCATGAGATTCATAAAATGATCCTGATACTCTTCCCATGATATTTTTCCCTTTTTATATGGATCGAGAATACTCTTTTCTGGTGCCAAGTCTGGAAGGTGGACATAATCTATATTACATAACTCACGAAGGAAGAATATCAAATCATTTTTTTTTGCAAAACCTGATAATTGAGATACGTTGTTAAGTCGCACATCAACTAATCTTTTTATTTCTTCATTTCGAATAAGATCAAAAAATTTTTCAGCGGTCTTCTGTGTAAAGCCTATAGAGTAAATTTTCATTATTTCACCCCGAATATTCCAGCAGCAAGCTTATAATAGTATCCTTCCCACGCATCTGCCAGACTAACAGTCATATAATACTGTCCAGTAAGTCTATATTGTCCCTCACCTTGAGCCAAATAGGTGCTCTCAATCTCTGGATCTGTAACAGAGATTAGATAATTGACGTTCTTGTATGAAAAGCTTGCCCTTACTTTCTTTTTTCCATTCCCAAATTCAGCGCCTTCGACACGAACAACTATCTCTAAGTCTTCGGGACGAATAAAATAAAGAGAGGCTCCTGGGGCAGTTACTAAATCTGTAGGGATACGATCATTTTTACCGTTGTAGCTTGAAGATCCAACTTGCCAAAGTGATTCAGGTGTATCTAATAAAGAATCAAGTGAGCCAGCATATTGGCCTGCATTTGACCAATAATACCTGTCATCAATTATATAATTTTCTTGTTGTACAGGATGACGAGATTTTCCTTTAAACGTTACTTCAATGATGTCAAAAACTTGTGCAGTACTACCATCCTCATAACGCCTATCATCTTCAGAAATTTCGTGGCTTGCTCTCTCACTGATAGGTCTAATCCAGTCACTATATATACCATTTATTAGCACTTTTCCTGCAATACAACGCCCAGATACTTTTCTTGAGTTAGCCAAACAAACAAATACTTTCTCCATGTTATCTCCATTTTATGATAATTAATTGTCGCTTTTTTTACATAGAAACTTTATCTGTATATGTTCTGTTAATTTGGAACTGATAATTTATTGTCTCCAACCTGACACGTAGCAGTCAACATCATAATTACTCATTAGCTATATTTGATCAATAGCTAGAGAAAGCACTTACGCTATTTTTTGATATTAAGCAACTTTATGATAAAAGCCGTGAGGTTTAAGCATAACCAAATTAGGAGCCATTTTACTCTCAGGGCTTCGTGTTAAGACTTATTATTTTCACAAATTATTACAGCTCACAAATTGAAGTCGGCTATTCCTGTAGTTTATTGCGAATCTTACGCTCAATCAGCTGACCACACAGATCAAAGTACCGACTAGGCCAGATTTCCGAAGGATGTATTTCAAGATAGTTGGCAATAATCCATTCGCCTTTAGGCCACGGACGACTAAGAGTGTTTGCCAGTGTAGATGAACTGAGTCCCACTTCACGAGAAACAGCCGCTAAGGTTGTACCACGCTTGCGCAATGCTGCGATAATATCAGCTTGATGCCAATCATTTTTAACGTTATTCATTCCTGCTACCCCTTCCATTAATTGAACATTGATGGTGGCGATTCAGACAGGGTTATCACAACCGGGAGTAACCATCCGGCGAGGCCGAAGCCTCCCCTGCCTGAACCACCATTGAATGGGCGAATGCAGGCACACTGGCAGAAAATTCCTACCAGTGGGTTACTCTTAGCAAGGGTGATAATCCTTGACCACTGAATTTTGCCAGTGGCGGGACTACTTTAACTGATTGGTTTATCTGCTTCAATAAGCGAATCAGTAAAAGTGCTTACCTTTTTACGTTATATTCCATTAAATGTGTTAAGGCGCTTCTGCTGTTCTTCACTCAAGTTAAACGCAAAGTCTTCATGTTCCACCTGCCATGTGCCAAAACTCATCAGGAACGCAATCGAAGGGTCTATCTTATT
>NZ_CAWNQF010000064.1:0-115897 GCF_963876465.1 Xenorhabdus sp. KK7.4 | reverse complement strand
CACACGTTACATGAAACAGTTACACGTAACCATTGTTGTCGGTATATGTGGCAACTGCTCAGTAATGTGAAAAAATTCTTGAAAAAATCTGCAAATAGATTCTTTCAGATAAAGTAAATCGAGTGTCCCACTATTATGAAAAGTTATTTAGACACAGGAAGCTTGTTATATTTAAATTCTATAAACTGATTTAAAAATGGCCCCAAGTCCATTTCAATCCCCTTAAATTTTTATTTTGTAATTTACAATGATTTTATTTCATATAAGATCAATCTCAAATCTATGACATTTAAATATATCAATCAAAATTGATACATAATCATCTCGATATTTCTTTCTGATTTTATCAGTATTAAGTGCTTTGACCATTTGATTGCTATTTTTAAAAATAACCTTAACATTAGAATGAGAAATATCAATCAAACAATCATAAAGAGAATCTAAACACCGACCTAAATAACTTCTTTTTCCTAGAAATGCCTCACCTAAACAACAATATAAACTTGGAATATCAGTAATATTGGAACAATCAACAATGATATCATTTTCAATATTTTTCTTTTGAAGACCATGGCAGTCAAAACTTAGATCTAACCAAATTCTCTTTTTTTCACCAGATAATGAAAACCAGTCAAAATAAGCATCATCATTATTCCATGAAAATAATATCTCAGAATAAATATTAACATAGTTACGGCGAACCCAATAATCTGGTAATGCCATTATAATTATGTTATTTTTTTCAACTAAAAAATTCGCCTGATCAACTATATAAAACGAAGCAAGATATTCATCTCGATTCATTTTCATTACATTTAATTTATTATTTTTTTGTAAAAATGAATAATCATATCCACTATAGAATTTCACTCCTTTCAGGAAACACAAATATTTATCATTTATTTTATTTATATGGATAAGATCAATTTCCCCAAACTCAATATCATTACTCTCTAATATAATTTTAGATAGCATACAATCACCCTTGATAAATAGCGTCTCTATGAATTAACATGAAATTCCTCCATATACCCTCAATCTGAACATGTTTTTTCCAATCACTTGTAATATAACCGCCCTTTTAGGATAAATTTTCATTTAGAACCACCATAAATTAATACCATCTTGATAATGGGGAATTTTCATATATGTTCTCCTCCAATAATTCCTTAGTAATAATTCCATTATCAAGTAAAGGGGAAACTATTTCATTCAATATTTCAAGATCTTCTTGGCATCCAGTATTATCGAAAAGTAGAAATAATGCCCTATCAATAAGTTTAGATTCATCACACTCTTTAGCTTCTATAATTAAATCTACAATCTTAGATTTGATCGCTTTATTTTCTAAATACCAATCACTTTCAGATGAATACTCTTTGTTGTGAAATACTTTTAATTCTTCAGATAAGTCACCAAGTCGTAAATAAAAATTACCGTTCATTTAATAACCTCATATTCTAAAAATGAAGAACCCCGCCGCAAGCAGCGGGGTATCTTAAAACAGTGCAAACTGATAGTCTGAATGTAATTTGTTATATTCTTTACCTTGATTTTTAACATATTTGCCAATCATCTGTTCGTCTCCATGTTTACCAACTGTGCTGGCAAAATATCCATCTGTCAAAAATTCTCCGCCCCATAGTTCCTTTTTCACTTGAGGGCAACGTTTGAATATTTCTCTTGCAGTCAGACTTTTTATCAGCGTTACAATTTTTGTCACACTGTATGTTGGCACCGATTGGATCAAGAAATGCACATGGTCTTTGTCTGTACCTATTTCCAAAAATTTCAGCTGATACCTTTGCTCAATTTCAAGGCAAATATCTTTTAGGACTTCATCTACCTGCAAGTCAAAAACTGCCTTGCGGTACTTAGCGGGTAACACTAAGTGATACAACAAGATGGTGACATTATGACTTTTATGGATGTATTCGCTCATTATGTTAGTTTACGCCGCAAGCGGCGGGGAATTCGACCCGAAGAGATTAAAAACTCAACTACTATCGTAAATTAATTATTAAACCGAATATGATAATATTATTCAAGTATTAATTTACAGTGCTCTTCAATCGTCATTACCATATCATAAGAGAAAGATTGAGTTAACCCATCAGGAATAGTATTGTCTATTGCCTTAAAAGATAACTCGCTATCTTTCCATATAACAGTTATTGATCTATCTGGTCTTCCAATTTCTATTAAACAATCATTAAAAGCATTAAGGTTATTTCCCATATAGCCAAATTTTCCAAAGAAAGCATATCCAAACTCACAATAAAACGAGTAGTAATCATGGATATACTTACCTTCAACTATTATTGTGTCTTTTTCAACTGATTGCCTGAAACCACCAAAAAAATAACTTGCCGATATATATATTTTCTTAGATTCCCTAATCATATCCAACCAAATTCTATCATTTTTATCACTTAGTGATTTTAATAAAGAAAGAGCTCCTACTTCATACATACCTGACATTATTTTCGAGTAAATATACAATGTGTCATTAGATTTAATTAGTTTCAAAATAGAAAAACAAAAATCGAATCCTTTCTCAAATTCGTTACTTTTTAACGTATAAACTTCGCCTTTTCTTAAAAGCACATCAACATTTTGAACTGATACTCCTACTAAAGCAAACAAATAAGCATAACCTAACCTAGAGAAATCATGACATTCTATCAGCTCCTTACAGGAAAAAAGCATAGTTCCATTACTATGGAAAACATAATATAAATCTTTCATTATATTAATACCCTATAATAAACTTCACCTTATAAAATTTATTTTAATTAATTGTTGAAATTTTTTAGTTTGAAAATAAATTTAATTTAAAACCCACCTTACCATTATCTTATAATAGCAAGGTGAGATAGAAAAACGTCTATTTTCAATTCAGCACTAAGTTACAATACTCTTCAAGAGTAGAAACTAAATCATAGGAGGATATTCCGTTGTATCCCTCAGGCATAGTGTTATCAATAGCCTTTAAAGAAATTTCACTGTCTTCCCATATTATATTAACTTTTTCAAGTTTAGCTAAGTAATCATCAAGCGAATAAATACTATTTCCTATGTAGCCAAAATTCCCAAAAAATGAATAACCAAGTTCGCAATAGAATGAATAATAATCTTGGATATATTTCCCTTCAATAACCACTGTATCTTTTTCTATTGAAATTCTTTCACCACTAATAAGGTAACTAGCCGATATATAAATTCTTTTTTTATCCCCTTTCATATCTAACCAAATTCTTTGATCATCATATTTTCTGGCTTTGAGTAAAGAAATAGCACCAAGCTCATACATATCTGGTCTAAGATCTTCTATATATAGGTATAATGTATCATCAGATTTAATCAATTTTCTTACTGAAAATGAAACATTCAACCTTCCATCAAAACTTGAACTTTTTAATGTGACAAGCTGACCATTTGGCAAGAAATCTACATCCTGAGTTGATATTCCAGTCAAGACAAACAAATAAGTATAACCAATACCAGAAAAGTCATAACATTCAATAAAGTCTTTGCAAGAAAAAAGTACATTATCCATATCATCACAAATGTAATATAGATTATTCATAGTATCCGCCTCCTTTGATAAGAAATGGTAACCTTATTATCCATTACTTAATCACCACATCAAATATCCTCTCCCAGTGAGGATAGCCAAACCCAACCATGATTTTCCCATCTCCTAAGTCCTTAGTTATTAACCTTAATCTGTTATTACCACGTATAACATCCCATTCAAGCCCACCTTTCCATTTGTCTACTTTCTGCCCGTTCTCCAGCATCCCGCCAAAAACCTTTTGCTTACCGGACTTATCGAGGCGAGGAAGTCCTTTTCCGTCAATAATATCATTAACGGACTTCTGCATTGCATCAAGTTCATGTGGCTTAGGGGCATCTTTCTTGGGGGGCTTCCTAAGAGTACAAATTCTTGTTGTTCCCCAAGGATCAATCCACAACAGTGGGTTTGGTGCGTATTGGTAAAGATTTGTCCCCCCATTCAACCCTATGGGATCTGGCGAAATAAACCGTCCAATTTCCGGTAAATAATACCGAAAAGTATTAAAGTGTAGCCCCGTCTCTTTGTCAAAATACTGCCCCGCATAACGCAGATTCTGGTCAAAGTTTTTTGGTGAGCGTTCCGTATCGGTAAAATATGCCATTGTGGTGCTGTTGACCGCACCAAACGCATCATACTTCCCTGACCACGCAATTTTTCCGTCTTCGTCCGTGACTTCCAATGGAGCGCCATTGATATCCGTGTGATACCAGAAATAATCCTGCACAGAGCCTTTGGTAACAACACAGGCTAACGGTGTGTAGCTGTCATGGGATTCGTAACAATACGTCTGAGTTTTACCCGTATTGGTGGTACGCTCCTGCAATAATTTCAAGCCATGCCAGACAAAATCCGTTTGTTCCTGCTGAGGTGTGCCTGTCGGCCATGTGATGACTACCTTGCGAATACGCCGACCCAGCGCATCGTAATGATAGTTAGCCTTCATACCGTTGCCTTCGGCGATGATCAGACGATTATCGCCATCATAACGATACGTTTGCTTGTTATTGATGCTTGTTCCACGGGAAATCACATTGCCATGCGCGTCATGCTCATAGCACCACTGGTTCCACTGTGTCAGCCTGTCGCCTTGCGGGGTCAGGTGTTTATTCTCTTCTGCTTCTTTTTCCATCATCGATTGTGGACGTTCAAGCAGATTGTCTGCACGGTCGTACCACAGCATTTCTTCAAAGCTGTCTACGCTGGTGACTTTTTTCAGTCGGCTTTCAGAGTCATACAGATATTCCACCCAGCCACGGTAATGATCTTCCATCAGGCACAAATCATCCTGCCTGTCATAATGCCATGCCCGCCACGGTTTGCCCTGTCCGATGGATGCTGATTTATCCCTGACACTATACTGGCTGATGCGACGTCCTAATGGATCATATTCGCGGAACTGGAATAATTTACCTTGTGTCCGGCTGGTTTCACGATGCAGGTTGTCACGTTCAAACTCCGTAATCATTTGTTGATTATGACGAATAGCGCTGAGATGCCCGGAACCATAGTAGAGCCAGCGCAGGGTATCCCCTTGTGGAAGAGTCAATTCGGTCAGGTTATCCATTTCATCATAATTGAACTGAAGTACCTCGTTGCCGGAGTGTTCCCGAATAATCCGCCCCAACGCATCATATTCAAAGTTGATCGTATTCGGCAGCAACCCTAGCTGTTTTCCTGCGGTGTTCGGGATATGAGCGGCTTCCAACAACCTATCCATTTTATCCCACTGATATTGATAATTACCGGTGTCGGTTTCCCTTTCGATAAGGTTACCTGCCGCATCGTAATACAAGTAAGCTGAGCGCACTGGTTGCTGAAATACTCGATCTCCCATCCGTTTTTCCGCACTCAACAAACCAGCGGCATTGTATTCATATTGGATCAGTGTATCGTCAGGGCGGATCTCTTCAATCAGACGACCTTCTGCATCACGATTAAGCAGATAACGGCTACCATTGGCATTTTCAATCTGTACCAGATGCCCTTCAGGATTGTATTGATAACGAACCTGCCGTTGTAGACGGTCAGTAGCACAGACGATTTGTCCTAGCGTATTGTACTCCCAGTAACGAGGTGAATTTTCATTTCGTTGGTGATGGGTGAGCTGCCCAGCACTGTTCCATTCCATTTGCTCTGTCGAGCCATCTGGATAGGTAACACAAACCAACTGGCCATTTTGGTCATAGCTATAACGGACAGTTTCCATTATGGCATTGGTAAAACGGCTCAGACGGTTCTCATTGTCGTACTGCCATTCACTGCTCTGGCCGGAACAATCGGTATGCCGGATCAGCTGCCCCTGAATGTTCCATATAAAACGGCTTTCCCCACCTTTAGCATCAATGCGCTTATAAGGCCGTTGAGTATTTAGGCTGTAGTGATAACATGAGGTTTGTTTGAGTGGCGAGGTTTCTTTGACTAAACGCCCGAATTCATCGTAATCCAATGCAGTTTCTGTGCCATCCGGCCAGAAAATAAAGGTCAGTCTGTCAGTGTCATTCTGGTATTGCCATTGGGTTTTATTGCCGTTACCATCGGTCATGCTCAGGAGACGCCCAAGTTTATCCCACTCCCCCAGACGGGTATGCCCTTCGGCATTTCTGTAACCCTGTGGCAGACCAAATTCATCCCACAAAATATGATGCTCTGTGCCATTTCGGTCGGCACAATGAACAATCTGATGGTCTTCGTTTAATGTCCAAATCGTACTGGAACCATCCTGCCAGTATGCAGTACGGATCAGGTTCTTATCATCATAATCCAGTCGATAGCCTGCACCTTTACTGTTTTTTTGACTGATAACTCGCCATAACCCCTCTTCGATTTGCTCCCACTCATAATCATTACGCAGACCATATTTATCCACATGCCATGCCATCATGCCATGTTCAGTCCAACCGAATTGACGCTGGAAATGATCACTACGATGATTGACACCAATAAGCCGAGCATTCTCATCATAGTGATAGTGACAGAGGCGAACGCGTTGGTCGTTGTGCAATTTCCGCCAGACTGTAGTTAACCGAGAAACAACCTTGCCATCGATTTCTATGACGCCATAATCACAATGCAGATTTAATCCGCCGTTACCTGTGATATTAACCATTTGCTGTTGGGCGTTGTAATGGAAACGCTGCTCGTTACCAACATTATCGCGAATATGGCTTAACCGGCTGATGCCTTCATTATCAAAGACAGAATAGTGATAAACTCGTTCACCTGCATCACGGATTTCCCATTCACCATCTTCAGTGTGTATCAACCAGCTTTGTGCATCAGGGCAGAAACAACAATGACCTTCCGGCACCTCTGGAAAAGGGACGATATCACCAGACAAATTGCGCCAGAGCATACCTTCTTCAACACGGATTAGCTGACTTTCCCAAAACAGATTCCAGCCTTGACCCAATACACTGTCATGCTGATAGCAACTCAGGTAACTGCGTTGCCAATAGAGTGGTAACTCGGACTCAAAAATAAAATCCAATTCATCTTCATCGTTCAGGAATTTTTGACCAGTAATGACTTCTACCGGCCTGGACATAATACCGACAAGTCCGCCCCCTATCGCCAACCAACTCAGGCGACATGCTATTTTTCCGATTTGTTCAGCTCTGGGAAGCCGACTGAAGAATTTAGCTATTGCTCCTGTTCCACGCGTCATCCGGTGGATCTTACTCACCAACTTTGGCATCACGCCCATCATTTTACGGGCTACGCCACCTAAGCTGGTCAGTGCCGCCAAAAACATCGTTGCATCAGAGAGGTTATATGCCCATTGAGGAATTTCCGGCGTAATAGCAGCTTCAGTCTTCGTCCCACCACCAATTAACACATTTGGAGAGCCTGTCATAACGGCTGCATCACAAGTCGTTTTATCTCCCACCCGCGAGGCTGGCAATCCATTAATGAAGACGGAATCAGAGCCTTGTGCCATCTGGCGGGGACCGATTTCTTTGCTACAAACCACCGTACTTAGTTTTGCGATTGCTGCCGGTTTATTATTGATTAGAACATTTGCGGAACCACTTTCTATGGTTCCGCTGGGGCTTTGTGACGCGGCTCCTTTTGAAACACAATAATCACGAGCTGACTCACCTAAAGCGCTGGCTGCCATTCCTAAAGCAATAGAAGCACCAATCAGCAAGATTCCGACTCCTGCACAGGATGCCGCAACGCCAAATGCCAAAAGAGGACCTGATAAAATGCCTCCTACAGCTGAGATTAATGAACCGATGACTGTACCAATAACTAATCCAGCCATTGCACTGGAATGCCCTATCGTATCGCCAAGCCTTGCCGCTTCTGGCATAATGTTCTCTCCTTAGAACTGAAAACTCTCCAAACAATCATGCAACCACTGCCGTTGTGATTCAGTGAAAGCCTGCTGTGATGACATTGTGAAAATCAGCACCTTTTTCTCATCCAGTAGAAATACGGCCTGATATTGATAGACTTGTTGTCCTTTTTTGGGGCGATAACGAGAAAGCAGTAAACTGCCTTGGAGTAGATTGTCACCTAATACAGCTTCCCCCTCTTCAAGAAACTGCCAGTCACGCAGGCTTTTTTTCAATAATTCCTTCTGACGAATTAAATAACTGGTTAGATCTTCTTCTTCGTTCAATTGATCCCGACCAATATTTAATGCGGGAAGATTTGGGGCGATGATGATATTAACAGTTTGTTCCTGATAACCTTCCGGAATGGTGATACTGCCTTCAGTGAACTGACAGCGTTGGCATAATTCCATATTCCTTTGCCTCATTAATGGTAGATACATACATTTAATATATTAATGAAACAGAATATAACGCCATAGACCATGTATTCCAGAGTGAATAAAAGTATATAAATAAATTTGCAATTAACTTCTTCTCTTAAATAAAATCAGTTAATTACATCATTTAAATTTCACGTAACACAATAGATTAAAATTATACTGACGCGCTGCGCTTGTCTTCTATGAGTTATCTGGCTAATGTATTAACCAGATAACTCATAGAATCTGAAAAACATTATTCCCACCAGAAAAAGCATTTCCTTTAATCCCTACCCTATTAAAGAATTAGGGATAAAACTGTTCACCCTCTTCACCTCTTAATATTTTCATTTAAATTCATGTTGTTAAATGGTGATAACTTGAAATCAAACTCATCACCACTCTTCACCAACCATTCACCTTAAAATCAGGAAAAGGTGAATAGTGATGAAGACTTGTGAACAGTTTAAAAATAACTATTCACCCTATAACGTATTGATATATATTTTTAAATTATAAGGTGAACAGTAGTGAACACTTTTTATATTTCTTTGAAAATTATTATCAATAAAGAAAAAAATTATTCTTCTGGCAGGTTATCCCTTGCCAGTTTTGGCATCCACCCAATAGCCGTGTCGATATTCAGGCTCAGATTACTGCGAATGCCGTATTTGCTTTTCTTGCGCAGGTAATGCTGGTTATACTCCGCCAGTGCGCCCGGCATATCCATACCAAAACGGGTTACGGAAACAGGTTTATTCAGATTGTTACCTTTCATATAGGCAAGGTAAGCATGATAAAGGTACTTACGGGGATTGAACGGCACAATCTCCGCATTACCGATTAACAGACCATCAGTTTCATGAGAAGCCACCAGATAACCGCAGAAATCAACCAGTGGATCGGTGCCACGTTTGATATCCAGCGCTTCTGCGGACTTTTGTTGCTCTGCCAGTAAACGCCTTGCGGCTTGTGGGTCAACAAACCAATGCAGCAGATGCCGAATAATTACAGGTAGTTCTGCCGCGATTTTATCCCGCAGAAGTGGATCACGTTCATTTTCCGGCACAACTTCGGAAAAATTGAAAATCACTCGACGCCGTGATACGCCACCACTGCGATCACTGAAACTCATGGCATTATTGTTTACCGCCAATACCACAGCAGGGATGCGTGTTGAATAGGGCTGTTTATGTTTCGGATCGATAGCGACTTCATCCCCACCCGTAATGGCTTTGATACCGGAGCCATCGCCCACATAGCGAGTTTGATCTGGCAGGATAATCAACGAGTATCCCACAATCAGCGCCCGTTCCCGTGGGTTTTCCAGTGCAGCCATACTCGCAGAAACAGTGTTGCCTTTGCCTGCCAGCATTGAACAGATTTCAGCAAGGATACTTTTTCCACTGCCTCCAGCGCCGGTGATTTCCAGAAACAACTGCCAGTCGTAACGGTTTGCCAGAACCATAAACAGGGCTGCCAGTACCCGCTCAAACTTATTCTCACAGTTGGCTGTTGCCCGATTGAGCCAGCGCCAGAACTGTGGCGCATGGTCTTTCAGGGTTTCCCCCGAAACAGGGGAATTGAACGCAACATCATTCGCCAGTAGCAACCAGTCACTTTTACGATGAGCTCGGAAGTGGCAGGCTTTCAGGTCAAACACGCCGTTACTGAATCCGATTAAATGGCGTTCTGGTGGCTGCATCATAGGAAGCTGTAATTTGAGAGCATCCACGGCAGAGCTGATACCATGCGGTGAGTACGGTAGTTTCTCTTCCATAAAGGCCGCGACCATTTCCCGCTTTAAATCGCGGTCACTGACCGGACGCCAGACAATGCCGTCATAGTGATGCACGGTTTCCGAAGCGCCATCCAATGCTAAATCACTATCATAACGCGCCAGTAACACCTCTCCGCGCTGGCTGGCTCCCATCTGGCATAATGTCAATTTTGAAGACTCGATGCCATTGGTCTGAATAGCTGCTTTTTTCTTGGTTGTATGTCATGTTCTTTTCTATGTTATGCCGCTCGTGATTCCGCGATCCGCTGCGCAATCCAGTTATCAATTTCTGATTCAACAAAGGCGACGGAGCGGGAGCCGAGTTTGACTTGTTTCGGGAATTCTCCGGCACTAATCAGTTTATAGATCCACGCTTTGCTATAACCCGTTCTGCGTTGAACTTCCGGCAAACGAATAAAGTTTTCCTTCGGTGCTGTCATTGTCATATTTTTTCTCCTGTTACCGAGTCCTTGAGCGTTCATCGTGGACGTTGTTTGATGACAGGCGGATTATTTAAAAAGCAAGACTAAATGAACAGCGTTAATTGTTTTTCCAATTTGTTGAATTTATTTTTTCAGGAAATTTTGGCTTTTAATTGGCATTATGTATAAAAAACAAGCTCGTGTGCCACGAGCACGATTGCGCAAAAAATCATCATATATTTACGCCCTTTTGCCAAATTTTCCAATCAGCACATTTTCGCCTCGTTCCAGCATCTCCATATGATCCGCATACCATTGCAGCATTTCCCGGCGACCATCCAGATACTGAGCGTGGTTGTAAGTACCCCGAATGCTGTTCTTGTCAACATGAGCAAGCTGAGTTTCAATCCAAGCTGTGTTATAGCCTTGTTCATGCAGGATGGTACTCATGGTATGGCGGAAACCGTGACCTGTTGCCCTGCCATCATAGCCAATACGCTTAATAACCTGATTGATAGCAGCCTCACTCATCGGTTTACCCGCATCATTACGGCCGGGGAAAACGTATTTCCCTCGCCCTGTAATAGAATGCAGTTTAATAAGAATGGCTTTAACCTGATTTGATAGTGGGACGATGTGAGGGCGGCGCATTTTCATTCGTTCGGCAGGGATTTGCCAGAGATCGTTATCGAAATCGAATTCAGTCCATTCCGATTCTCTCAGCTCAATGGTGCGTACTCCGGTCAGCATCAACATACGTGTTGCTGATTGCGTCACCTGACTGCCACTATAGCCACTCAAAGCGATGAGGAAATCATTCATCTGGTCGGCTAAAAGGTGTGGGAAGTGTTTTTGCTTGGGCGCTTTGAGTGCACTGGCAAGATCGGTAACGGGGTTGAACTCAGCCCGTCCGGTAATAACCGCATAGGTGAAAATTTGCCGACACGCCTGTCTGGTTTTCTTCAATTTATCCAAAACACCGCGTTGCTCCATTTTTCGCAGCACAGCCAGCATTTCAGCAGGTTTAATCTCGGTAACAGCACGTCTGCCAATATACGGGAAGATGTCTTTTTTCAGATATTCCAGAATGTCTTCGGCATAGCCTTTTGACCAATTAGGGCGTTTATATTCGTGCCACTCAATAGCGATGGATTCAAAACTATTGCTGACCGCAAATACTTTGGCGGCCTTTTCTGCTCTCTTTTCTTCTATCGGATCATTACCATCCGATAGCGTCCGCCGCGCATCATTTCTCTTGGTTCGTGCTTCGGCAAGGGAGATTTCAGGATATACCCCTAATGCGAGTAATTTTTCTTTGCCTGCGATCCGGTACTTTAACCGCCAATAGCGAGAGCCATTCGGGTTTACCAATAGATAGAGTCCGCCGCCATCGGCAAGTTTATAGGGTTTTTCTTTCGGCTTTGCAGTGTCCACCTGTCGGGCTGTTAACTTCATACGGGGGTATCTCACTTCATTGAACCTGAACGTACCCCTAAATATACCCCTATAAGATCGTAGATTTCAACATACCTTACTAGACTATAGGAGAACGGAAAAAGGCCAACACTGCGTATTTATTGGGATTTTGTAGACTTCGGAAGACGTTACGATATGAATGGATGGTACGCCCTACAGGATTCGAACCTGTGACCTACGGCTTAGAAGGCCGTTGCTCTATCCAGCTGAGCTAAGGGCGCATTGAGATGTGAAATAAGAAACATCATTAATGCAATGTGTTGATGCTGACGTGGATTATACGGGCATAATGAATTGAGTCAATGGCCTTTTCGTTCAGATGCTCATTTTATGATTATCATTAAAACTGACAGGCCGTTCATGTTCTGACAAAATAGCTCCCATTCCTATAATTGATGATGGAATCTTAAATACATGTCAGCAAAAATTATTGATGGGAAAACGATTGCGCAGACAATCAGAAGCGAAGTTGCAGAAAAAGTCAGGCAGCGTGTTGCTGCCGGGAAACGGGCCCCCGGGCTTGCCGTCGTTTTAGTAGGAGAAAATCCCGCTTCCCAAATTTATGTCGCGAGTAAACGCCGCGCCTGTGAGGAAGTTGGTTTTACTTCACGCTCTTATGACATGCCAGACACCACCAGCGAAGCCGAATTACTCTCTCTGATAGATAACTTGAACAATGATCCCGAAATCGACGGTATTTTAGTTCAACTTCCCCTCCCTGCCGGTATTGATAATGTCAAAGTTCTGGAACGCATTCACCCTGATAAGGATGTGGATGGTTTTCACCCCTACAATATCGGTCGCCTGTGTCAGCGTGCTCCAAGATTACGACCTTGTACGCCACGAGGTATCGTGACGCTGCTTGAGCGTTGTAATATCAATACTTATGGGTTAAATGCGGTTATTATTGGGGCCTCCAATATTGTCGGCCGTCCGATGAGTCTTGAGTTGCTGCTGGCTGGATGTACTACAACAGTCACTCATCGCTTCACTACGGATCTACGCCAGCATGTAGAACAGGCTGATTTATTGATCGTCGCGGTCGGTAAACCAAATTTTATCCCCGGTGAGTGGGTAAAACCCGGTGCAATAGTGATTGATGTGGGCATCAATCGTCTGGAAAATGGTAAAGTCATCGGGGATGTTGATTTTGATAAAGCATCTGAGCACGCAAGCTGGATTTCCCCTGTGCCGGGAGGTGTCGGCCCGATGACCGTTGCGACTCTGATTCAAAATACCTTGCAGGCTTGCGAGGAATATCATGATGTAAACAAAACTGAAGGACAGTGATGGAAATTTTTTATTTAGATGGTCACCCTTATGTAGAACTGTGTGATTTGCTGAAGCTTCAGGGATGGAGTGAAAGCGGTGCGGCAGCAAAAGCTGCTATCGCAGAGGGTTTGGTTGAAGTTGATTCTCAGGTGGAAACTCGCAAACGCTGCAAAATTGTTGCAGGAAAAGTTGTTACTTTCAACGGTGATTCTGTTCGCGTTAAAGAATAATTTAGCTCTTCGCTAATCCCCGTCAAAGAAACGGCACTTTATTATGCGTTACGCATTTAAGGTGCCGTTTTTTTTTTTATTGTATACCGCTCTACGTGATGGATATGTTACACAGATCTGTGACATCAGCGATGCTTATTAAACAATCACGCCTTAAATGTTTTGGTTTTTTTATTAGTTGCTATACTGAGAAGCTCACTTACAACTGAAAAGGAGTTGATTATGTTAAGTAATAGAGCTGCAAGAAGGTTGTTGGGCATGCCGTATAAGTTAAGCAATTCTAAACGTAGAGTGACTATTTCTCTTTTGAATCTCAACGCCGATACTGATAAACATCAAATACCTGAACATCTGAACCATTCGTCTTTTATTTCCAAAAAACGAGACGCTTCTTCAGGAAAAATCAGTTATCACTCTGGAAATGCTTTTTATCCGAATCATCTGAATAAAAATCAATAAAATATTAAGCTGATAGATATCATAGAATAAACCGCCTACAGCGAGGCGGTTTTGGTATTTTTATGGCTGTCTACAATCGATTATTTACGACGCCATGTTGTGCCCTGTGGACCGTCTTCCAGTTCAATACCCATTGCATTAAGCTGGTCACGCGCAGAATCGGCCAAAGCCCAATCTCTGTTTTTACGAGCATCATTACGCTGTTTAATCAGTGCCTCGATTTGGGCAACGTCACCATCGTCATCAACACCACCTTGCAGGAACTGTTCAGGCTCTTGCTCCAGAAGCCCCAGAACTCCCGCCAGCTTACGCAACTCAGCTGCCAGCCCGTTTGCCGCAGCCATATCGTCAGCTTTCAGGCGATTAATTTCACGAGCGATATCAAACAGTACGGAATAAGCTTCTGGGGTATTGAAGTCATCATTCATGGCTTCAACAAAACGGGCCTCAAAGGATTCACCGCCAACAGGCTGAGCGGATTTATCCGTACCACGCAAAGATGTATACAGGCGCTCAAGCGCAGTACGAGCCTGTTTCAGGTTCTCTTCTGTATAATTTAACTGGCTGCGATAGTGACCGGACATCAGGAAATAACGCACTGTCTCAGCATCGTAATATGCCAGCACATCACGGATGGTAAAGAAGTTGTTGAGAGACTTCGACATCTTCTCTTTATCCACCATTACCATACCGGAATGCATCCAGTAATTCACATAAGGGCCATCGTGAGCACAGGTAGATTGTGCAATTTCATTTTCATGATGCGGGAACATTAAATCTGAACCACCACCATGAATATCAAAATGATGTCCCAGCTGTTTAGCGTTCATAGCGGAACATTCAATATGCCAGCCCGGACGCCCTGCTCCCCACGGAGATTCCCAGCTTGGCTCACCCGGCTTGGACATTTTCCACAACACGAAATCCATTGGATTACGTTTAACATCCGCAATTTCAACACGAGCACCGGCCTGTAACTGCTCCAGATCCTGACGGGAAAGCAGGCCGTAATCAGGATTACTATCGATAGAGAACATCACGTCACCATTATCAGCAACGTATGCGTGCCCGCGTTTGATCAGCAGTTCAGTAAGCTCAATAATTTCAGGAATATGCTGCATCGCACGTGGCTCTGAATCCGGACGCATAATATTCAGCGCATCAAAGTCGCTGTGCATCTCATTCACCATACGGGTAGTCAAGGCATCACAGCTTTCATTATTTTCAATCGCGCGCTTGATGATTTTATCATCTATATCAGTAATATTACGGACATAAGTTAAATCGTAACCTAAATAACGCAGGTAACGGGCAATAACGTCAAATGCGATAAATGTTCTGCCGTGACCAATGTGACACAAATCATAAATGGTGATGCCACACACGTACATGCCCACTTTCCCTTCATGGATCGGCTTAAATTCTTCTTTTTGGCGACTGAGAGTATTGAAAATTTTTAGCATCAGTGGGTTTTCCGTAAAAATTGATGTACGTGTAATAAAAAACAAAAGCGGATAAATCCGCTGATTTTGGGCTTCCTTATCAGCTAGATAAATAAACTATAATAGAAAAGCCTGATTAGATATTTCACCCTGATACGCCGCACTTTGCAAGCATTGCGATCAGCTTTATTCTCACGGGATGGCTGAGTACTGACTCAAGATCACAGATATGGTATAAAAGCCGTTGTTCCGCACACTCTAGAATATTAGGGTCAGTCAAAAATATTATTAGGATTTCTATTATGGTGACTTTCCATACCAATTTCGGCGATATCGTGATTAATACTTTCGCTGAAAAAGCGCCTGTAACTGTTGAAAATTTTTTGAATTACTGCCGCGAAGGCTTCTACGATAACACTATTTTTCACCGTGTCATTAATGGCTTCATGATTCAGGGTGGTGGTTTTGAGCCTGGTATGAAGCAGAAAACGACTAAATCTCCTATCCAGAACGAAGCTAATAATGGTCTGCAAAACAGCCGTGGCACTCTGGCAATGGCTCGTACCAATGATCCACACTCTGCAACAGCTCAGTTCTTTATCAATGTTGTTGATAATGATTTCCTGAACTTCCGCTCAGAACGCCCTGACGGCTGGGGTTACTGCGTATTTGCTGAAGTTGTAGAAGGCATGGACGTCGTTGATAAGATTAAAGGTGTTTCAACTGGTCGCAGCGGTATGCATCAGGATGTACCACATGAAGATGTTATCGTTGAACGTGTTACTGTCAGCGAATAATTAATCGTTACATGAGTACACTGTTTATTGCTGATTTGCATCTCAGTGAGCAGGAACCGGCAATTACTGCCGGTTTTCTACGTTTTTTACGTGAAGATGCAATCCATGCGGAAAGCCTGTATATCCTTGGTGATTTTTTTGATTACTGGATTGGTGACGATGATCCCAACCCTTTACATGCGGAAATCGCACAAGCACTTAATTCTCTGAAACAAAAAGGCGTTTCCTGTTATTTCATTCATGGTAACCGTGATTTTTTATTAAGTTCCCGGTTTGCCAAAGAGAGCGGGCTGATTCTTCTGCCACAGGAAAAAGTTCTGGAACTTTACGGTAAGCGCATTCTTATCCTGCACGGTGATACTCTTTGCACCGATGACAAGGGTTATCAGCAATATCGTAAGCGGGTACACACTCCGTGGATCCAACGGCTGTTTTTACTTCTTCCTCTGTTTATCCGGCTGAAAATTGCAGCCAGAATGCGGGCAGGAAGCCAGTACGCCAATAGTCAGAAATCTGAATCGATCATGGATGTCAATCAACAGACTGTCATTGAACATTTTAATAAATATCAAGTGGACTGGATGATCCACGGGCATACGCATCGCCCGGATATCCATGATATCCCCATCGGCGATAAAATCTTACATCGTGGTGTATTGGGTGCCTGGCATCATCAAGGGTCAATGTTCAAAGTGACAGAAACATCTATTGAACTGGTATCTTTTCCTTTTTGAAGATAGTGAGTTTTTTCTGTAAAAATAAAAAAATCAACCAACGCAAACGTTTTCCTTCTGCAATTCGCATGATATTATCCACCACCTTATCCATAATGGATTTCAAGACAACATTATTTTGAACTTTGTTCTGGTGGACATCCAATACAGGAGCATCTGATTTATGACGGCAAGCCCTGATCCCGCACAAACTATCTCCACGGCAGCAACAACCGAAATACAGCATCATGCCAAAATTGCTATTGTCATGGGTTCAAAAAGTGATTGGGCAACCATGCAACACGCAGCTGATATTCTGGCTTCCCTTGATCTTCCTTTTCATGTCGAAATTGTTTCAGCTCACCGAACACCCGATAAACTTTTTCATTTTGCTGAACAAGCGAAAGCAAATGGCTTTGAGGTGATTATTGCTGGAGCGGGTGGTGCTGCACATCTGCCGGGAATGCTTGCGGCCAAGACATTAGTTCCTGTATTTGGTGTTCCGGTACAAAGTGCAGCCCTGAGTGGTGTGGATAGCCTTTATTCTATCGTCCAAATGCCCAAAGGGATCCCTGTGGGTACATTGGCTATCGGTAAAGCAGGCGCAGCAAATGCAGCCTTGCTCGCAGCTCAGGTTCTGGCATTACATGATGAGACTCTGTTTCAGCGACTGGAAAACTGGCGTCAGACTCAAACTCAGGATGTTCTGGAAAATCCGGATCCCCGGGAGGATGCATGAAGCCTGTTTGTGTATTGGGTAATGGTCAATTAGGCAGGATGTTACGTCAGGCGGGCGAACCATTAGGGATAGCCGTCTATCCGATTGGGCTGGATGCTGAACCAGAATCTGTTCCCTATCAAAGCAGCATTATTACAGCTGAAATTGAACGCTGGCCTGAAACGGCTTTAACACGCGAGCTTTCCCATCATAAAGCATTTATTAATCGTGATATTTTCCCGTTACTTGCTGATCGCTTGCCACAGAAACAGCTTTTAAACACGCTTGGGCTGGCTACAGCACCGTGGAAGTTATTATCTGATCCTAGCCAATGGCCGCAAATTTTCAGTGAACTGGGTGATTTCACCATCGTCAAACGTCGGGTTGGTGGTTATGACGGCCGTGGGCAATGGCGTATCCGGCCGGGTAAAGAAACGGATTTACCCACTGAAATTTATGGTGAATGCATTGTAGAACAAGGGATCCCTTTCTCAGGGGAGGTTTCTCTGGTGGGAGCTCGTAATGCCGACGGAGAATCAGTGTTCTATCCGCTGACCCATAATCTTCATCAGGAAGGGATTCTACGTACAAGTGTTGCTTTTGCTAATGCCAATCGTCAGTTACAACAGCAAGCAGAACAAATGTTGTCCGGCATTATGGATCATCTGAATTACATTGGTGTTATGGCGATGGAGTGTTTTATTGTCGGTGATGAATTGCTTATCAATGAACTGGCACCACGGGTACATAACAGTGGCCATTGGACACAAAATGGCGCTTCTATTAGTCAGTTTGAGCTTCACCTACGGGCAATTCTGAATTTACCTATGCCTCAACCGGAAGTTCTGTCCCCTTCTGTGATGGTCAATCTGATTGGCACCGAAATAAACCCAGAATGGCTCAGTTTACCGCTGGTTCATTTACACTGGTATGGCAAGGAAGTTCGCCCGGGGCGTAAAGTGGGTCATCTGAATCTGGTTCACCCGGAACAAGATGCATTAAAAACAACATTACAGAGCCTGATAGCATTATTGCCGGCAGAGTACCAAAATGGTTTGGAATGGGTACAAAGTAAATTAAGCTGATCCATTTTTCATATTCCGCCACAATGGAATAATAAAGATAGCAGGAAGTAGTAAATTACTTATGATCACGACTACTTCCTGTATTTTATTTTTTCTTACCAACGATAATTTTCTTATCAAACATTATTCCTGGATAATGTTCTGGACAGAGTATCCACTATTGTCCTTGTTGTTTGGTCTACTTCATAATTAAGGAAGTCGCCTACTTTAACCTTATTAAGATTCGTTATCCTTAAGGTTTCTGGGATAAGATTTAAAGTAATGGTTTTATTTTCCTCATCAATATGATTGACAGTTAAACTACATCCATGTAACCCGATAAAACCTTTCAGGAAAAAATATTTAATATTATCCTGAGGAATCCGGATAACCAGCCGGTAAGTTTCTCCTATCGCAGTAAACTCAACCACCTCGGCTATACCCTCTATATGCCCATAAAGACTATGACCGCCATTCTCTTTATTCATCTGATGCGAACGTTCTATATTGACCTGATCACCAATAGAAAGAAATTTTAGTGTTGTGGTATCAGCGGTAAAATCAGAAATATCAAAAAAAACTTTGTCTTCATTGAATTGAGTCACTGTCAGACAAGTGCCATCAACCGCTACGCTAGCACCAATGGCAACATCATCAAAAAGACGGTTATTGTTGCTAATTGTTATTGTACTGAAACCATTATTATTATTGAGTGATAATACCTTTTCTTTACCCTGAACAATTCCTGTATACATGACGTTCACTCCAGAAGTTAATTCATTAATTTTTAAAAAAATATACATTAAACACGTATGGTTACACTTACTACGTTGTCACACCATGATTCTTTATATAAATCAAAGAGGAATTTAATATAGCATGATAAGTATAAAAATCCTAAAGTTGGTGCTTTTATAGCACATCCATAGTTATCCAATATAATTAAACTTCAAGAGTAAACTTCCTTATAAAATATCAGGAACTCAATCGATTACAATATACATTCCCACAATAAAATAAGGCGTTAACATTAAAATAAACGCCTTATTATTTTCTAATTCGGTTTGCAAAATAACTCTCTCCACATGAAATAATGTTACTTCACTTTTATTATAAATAAGAAAATCAAAAAATATCATTAACTTCCATGTAATTTTTCTTTTATAGCCTCAATCCGATGCCTATAATAACAAATTGCAGGAAAGTAAGAATACTCATAGGAAAAAGAAAAACGTGAAAATATACCAAGTAAAATACCGTCTTTTGAAAAAATAGGACTTCCTGAATCTCCCTTTCTTCCTGTAATATGTGTTCTCAGTTCATAACCATTTATTGCCTCTATTTTACTGAACTTTTCAATTAGTGTTGTCGTTGTCTGATAAATCGTATGTGGTAATATAATCCCATCATCCCCCATTAGTTGATATGCAATCCCCTCAAAGGGATATACTACTCCTGGGCCTCCTTTTGAGCATGATTCAGGTAGTTTTGCTACCTCAGCGCCTTTTCCAATAGAAGTCATATCAGTATCTACCTTGAAAATAGCTATATCAACTGACGGCATAAACCTGACTAAACTTTTCCCCGAATAGAGGTGTGCACTCCGACCAAACATTTTGCTATATATTTTCCCATAGCTGACTTCCACATCTCTTTTTTTGGCATTTAACCAATTATCATCAAAACAATGAGCAGCAGTAAGAACCAAGTCACTCCCAATAATTACTCCGCCACATTCATATGAACCACGCTGGTGTATATTGTCAAAGGAAAATAAAAGCTTAACATATGATCCAACATATTTAGGATTCGGTGGATCATCAGCTATTGCGAATCCCTTTTCTGTTATGAAAATCCCCATACAAAAAATTGCAATGAATATATTAATCCAAATTTTCATTTTTTACTCCCTCATGAAGTTATAACATTTCAATACCTTATTATAATTAGAGATAGCTACAGAATGAAAATGCAGTCATCATTATTGAATTATAGCCGCTCATTCAATTTTCATGATTAATTAACCAGTAAAAATATTTTTTAGAAATCATATATTCATTATATGGAAACAAATAAAAACTCAAAGAGAACCATAAACTTAATTTTTATTACTTTATTTAAACCGTTATTAGAAAATTAAAAATAATCACATAAACAAACAACTAATTCATTAAAAAGATAAGTTTCTTAAAAAATAAAACCATATTCAGTATTAAAAGGTATTTTTCTCTAGTAACATTGACTTCATGATATAGGTGCTATAATTAAAAGCACATAAAGTGGTTATCATAATATTCTCTGAGCTTTGTGGAAAAACCGCATTCATAATCAGACTGGAAATTTTTTCTATATTATTAAATAATATTTATAAAAAACCGAATTAATTTAAATTGCATAATAATTTAAATACAAAAGATAGAGGTAACATCATGAAATACACAAATCCACTCATGATTATTGTTTTTTTAATAACTTGGTCAATTAGTTCAGCTTATGCTGGATGTCCTGATGGCAAGAATGGAACCTATACTGGATATGTTGGTAAAATTATTTATAACGCTAAAGATGAACACCCCACATTTACCTTAAGTAATTATCCAGATTCTATTATGAGTCTATCAAAAGAAGTAGGAATTAATACACCTAGAGGAAAAAATATTTCTGACCTACTTATATTAGCAAAATTTAATTTTAATAAAATTACCGTAACATGCACAGATCTGAACGTATCCACTCTAACTTTAGAGGATAATAATGATCCAGAAAACAAATAGAACCCAAAATCATGATGACGACGTAGCTAGATTATTCTGCAATAAATCACAGGTTAATATATTAACTATTATGTAATGATGGTAGGAAATACTAATTCTTCCATGAAATAAAAATCAGATTTTAAATAATAAAAATACTATATCTCCTCTTCCATTCATTTCTCCTTATGAAAGTGCTGGTTTTAACACTAGCACTTTTTTTGATTGTAACGTTAATTTAATTGATAACAGCGAAAATTATGTAATTTTCCATAAGATAATGAAAAAGGTTAAGTGTAATTCGTTAATTTTGTCAATTCTCCATCAATTGATACCAGTCTTTACTTCAAAAGTGTTTAACTTTCAACCAAAATTGCTTTATCACTTGGAAAACAACTAGGATATCAAGCCAGTCATCTATAGGCTTTTTTTTCCTCAACCCGGTCAAAAATAAATACAAAATCAAAGATACATCTTATTTTCGTACTAACCAATTGAGCTATGGTGTGTTTATTCGATACAGTTTTTCCTGATAACCACTTAAAATAGTGCTGTTTTTAACGGTTCATATCCTTGATGGGGTCATAATGTCCACTCAATACGACAAATTCGGGCGTACTTATCAGTGGTTTTTGCTGATACTTTTAGGCATGGTCTATTTTCTATCCACAGCAACAACCTTTACGTCATTGGGTGTTGTCCTTCCCAGCATGATTAATGAACTGGGCTGGAGCTGGACTGATGCCGGTTTAGGGTTCACACTGCTTGGCCTGACCTGCGGGCTGTCCAGTTTCCTGCCAACCGTGTTTATTCGCAGGGTCGGTGTTCGGTTCACACTCTTTATTGGGTTACTGATTTTTCTGGCTGGCTTCTACAACCTCTATCATACCCATGCCATTGCATCATATTTCATTGGAACGGCTTTAATTGGTGTCGGTTTTACCTTTCTGGCCACTGTACCCGGCACCTATGTTATTTCACGATTATATGAAAAACAGTCTCTGGCTTTCGGGTTCTATTTTACAATTGGCGGACTGGGCGGCGTGATTGGCCCGTGGATCTATTTTCTGGCAACCCGGGTCTGGGGAACTTGGCGAATGCACTGGATGATCTCAGCCATAGTGCTCACTGTTTTTGTTATCGTGACTATTTTCACCCTTCGGGAAGGGGAAAAGGAAATTGCCCACGCAAAGGCAGTTAGCCAAAAAAATAATAGGGAAAACTCATCCAGTATATATCGCACCCAACAGTTCTGGACAGCCCATCAGGCACTACGGACATGGCAGTTTTATGTTATTGCGGCCACCTACACGGCATTTTTGTGGTGTGGTATTACGGTTAATAGTTTCGCTGTAGCCCATATTATTGAAAATGGTTTCAATGAAGCCATTGCCGCAGGATTACTAAGCTCCATGGCTTTTATCAATGCATTCTCAAGACTGGCCGGAGGTGCTGTCGGGGAATGGCTTGAGCCGAAAAAATTACTGCTTGGTAGCCTGACTATTATTATTCTTGGCTTAATCGCGCTGAGTATTGCCTCTTCATGGCCATTCCTGATTGCATTTACGCTGTTCGTCGGTATGGGATACGGCATGACTTTTCTCGCTTCCAGTGTATTGCTCGCCAATTATTTTGGTCGTAAGCCTTATCTGGAACTATTCTCGATCATGAATCTGATTTCTACATTGGCTTGTTTGGCTCCTTTCTTCGCTGGAGCTATTAAAGATTATTCCGGTAGTTTTACCTGGGCTTTCCTCATCATTGCTTTCCCTGTTTTTGCTGTGTTAACCGTAACAATGGTGATGAAACCACCCAGCCATAAAATAAGAGACGCTTCAGTTAAAACTAAATAGGATTGCCTGCATCGCCCGGAAATTTGTTGTTCTGAAGCATGGGAAGCCAAAGCTTCCCATTATCGGTAATGTGTTAAAAGTGAATAGAACAGAAACGTTTTGTTTATTCCGGTAGGCGCCGGTATTGCGCCTGCCTGCGCAACAGCCGCACTCCCAGCCAACCCCCACAAAGTGAAAGTAACAGACTGCTGATAACCGGCAACAGGATCCACATCAGCCACTGTGGCTGCCACGGAAACTCAAAAACTTTAGTCTGTAACAGCCAAAGGGCAATTTCAGCCCCAAATGCCGCCGCCAGACCAGCCATAAAACCAAGCAAGGCGAATTCACTCCATAATGTACGCCGCAATAGTTTCTTACTGGCTCCCAGTGTGCGATACACCACCAGCTCAAGCTGCCTCTGGCTCATACCGACCTGAATTTGAGCCAATAAGAGTAACCCACCACATATCATTACCAGCACAACCATGATTTCCAGTGCCCGGCTAACCTGCTGCAAGATACCTTGAATCTGCTTAACCATAGAACCAATATCCAGCATGCTGATTGTCGGGAAATGACGATTAATTTCTGTCAGTAATTTCCCGTTTCCGACATAGTGGAAGCTGGTCAGCCATGTCTGAGGCTGCTGCGCCAGTGTTTCTTTATCAAAAATAAAGAAAAAGTTCGGATGCAGGCTTTCCCAGTCTACTTTGCGAATACTGCTGACTGTGACGTCAAAAGTTCTGGTGTCACCGGTGAAAGTCAGTTTATCGCCGATTTTAATCTGCAACCGATCCGCAACTCCCTGCTCAAGGGACACTTCCTTTGATTGCGGCGGCCAGTTACCTTCAACAAGGGTATTGAACGGCGGTAATTCTTTTTTCCATGTTAAGTTAAGTTCACGCCGCACCGTCGTGCTCTTAGGATGTACTTTGTCAGCCCATTCAACCGCAGACTGCCCATTAATTTCTGTCAGACGCGCCAGTACCACCGGATAAAATTCCGTAGGCTTTACGTCATATTGTGCCAACAACTCATCCACTGGTGTGAGTTGTGGTTGAGTCATATTGATCAGGAAATAATTCGGGCTATCCGGCGGTAACTGTTGCTGCCACTGGTTCAGTAAATCTCCTCTCACCATTACCAGCAATGCCAGTAGCATGAAAGAGAGTGAAAACGCGGCCAGCTGAGTCATTGTCTGGAATGGTCGGCATAACAGCCTGCTCACAGCCAGACGCAAGCTCAGCTGACGAAATGTGATACGACGCAGTAACCACAGACCACTCCAGCCTAATCCACCTAATAAAAGTGCTACAACAGGGACCCCCGCCAGTAACGACCATAATAGTGGTTCAGTCCCTGCCAACAGTATTAATCCTCCGGCGATAAGAAGAGTGACTACAGGCAGGTAATAGCGTAGTGGCCAGATACTGGCAGAAACACCACTTCTCAATACTCTGGAGGGCTGGGTTGCCATCAACTGGCGGTAAGGACGGATCCCCACCAGCAGAGCAATACTGAACAGAGCGCCAATCGCCCATACCCACGGCCACATCCCTGCTTCCGGCAACATTTTAGGCAACATCGCAGCCAGTACCCGGATCAGAGCAGCTTCAAAAACCAGCCCCAATACGGAACCAACAACAGTTGCCGCGAGTAATATCACCAGCCACTGCCCGATGATCCATTTGCGTAGTGCCCAACGCCCGGCTCCCAGCGTTTTCAGTATTGCAACCAGATTATGGCGACTGCGGCAATAATGCGTCATAGAAACCGCGACGGCAGCGACAGCCAGCAATAATGTCAGCAAGGCTGATAACAACAGGAATTGCTGGGCTCGTTCGATGGATTTTGCCAGCGCGCCATTATCCTGTTTCAATGTTAGCCAGCGTTGATCCGCTTTTAATTCAGGATCAATTAATTGTTGGAATGGCTGAATCGCATCTGGTGAACCAGCAAACATGTAACGATATGTCAGACGGCTTCCCGGCTGAATAGCACCCGTCGCTTGCGCATCATCGATATTGATTAAGATCCGGGGAGAGAGCTGGAACGGATTGAAACCACTATCCGGCTCCTGCAAAAGTTCTCCACTGATCTTCAGTGTGGTATCACCAACCTCAAGGCTATCTCCCACTTTGATATGTAATAACGCCATCAAACGCGGGGCAACCAGAACTGAACCTTTTTCCGGCTTCAGTCCCGGAGGGCTGGTTTCCAGTTCACCATACAACGGATAATGTTTATCGGCGGCTTTTACATCCGTTAGTTGTGGAACGTCTCCCGCATAAGTCATCGTTGAAAATGATATCTGTCGGCTGAGTGTCAGCCCCTTTTTCTGTGCCAGTTGCAGCCAGGATGGATCAATAGGATATGATGCCCGTAATACCAGATCGCCAGCCAGAAAATCGCGGCTCTGATAATGAACACTCTGATCAATACGATCACCAATACGCCCCAGCGCCAAGACACAAGCCACAGCCAGCGTCAGCGATAACCAGACAATCAACAGAGATGGAGTACGCCACTCACGCCAGAACCAGCGCCAGATCATACTTCCTCCTGTAATTTTCCGTCTGCCAGACGTAAGCGCCGCTGGCAGCGGGCAGCAAGCTGGCTATCGTGAGTAACCAAAATCAGTGTGGTCGCATAATCATGGTTGAGTGAAAACAGGAGATCCGCAATACGTTCACCGGTCTGACGATCAAGATTGCCTGTCGGTTCATCTGCGAACAAAATTTTAGGGCGGGTACTGAACGCTCTGGCTAATGCAACTCGCTGCTGCTCCCCACCTGAAAGCTGGGCTGGCATGTGTTTCAGGCGTTTGCCCAAACCCAGTTGCTCCAGTAATTCGATAGCCTGCTGGCGACTCTGACTTTCAGATTCTCCGCGCAGAAGTGCGGGAAGCTGAACATTCTCCAGTGCATTCAAAGTAGGGATCAACATAAACGACTGGAAAACAAAACCGATATTTTCTGCCCGTAGCTGTGCCCGCTGTTCCTCATTCATACGGCTGATATTCTGCCCCAGCAAATGAACTTCACCTGAGCTACCGTCATCCAAACCAGCAATAATACCCAAAAGGGTCGATTTCCCTGAACCTGATTCACCAATTAATGCAATTGTCTGCGCTGGCTCGACAAGCAGCTCAACACCTTGCAATATATTAATTACCTGTTCCCCTTCACCAACATATTTAATGAGATTATGAACTTCAAGAGCACACTCTACAGCCATGTATTTTTCCTTTTATTGTTAATGCTATGCAGCGCCAGAGCAATGGCAGCTGATACTCTGCTGATATTAGGAGACAGCCTCAGTGCTGGTTATCGCCTGCCGGTTGAGCAGTCGTGGCCTGTTCTTATGGCAAACCAGTGGCATCAATCCGGTAATAAAGTGAATATCATTAATGGTAGTATCAGCGCGAATACCGCAGCACAAGGTTTTGAACGCCTGCCTGAATTACTGAAACAACACAAACCCAAATGGGTTTTAATAGAACTCGGGGCTAACGATGGGCTACGTGGTTTTCCCGTTCGGCAAATAGAACAGGATCTGCAAAAAGTCATTTCATTAGTCAAACAAAACAAAGCTCAGCCGCTCTTAATGCAAATCCGCATTCCGCCCAATTATGGGAAACGTTACACCGAATCTTTTGCCGGAATTTACCCTGCTTTATCAAAAAATAATGATATCCCTTTATTGCCCTTTTTTATGGAGCAAGTTGCTATCAAACCAGAATGGATGCAAGATGACGGGTTGCACCCCAATCAGGCCGCACAACCTTTTATTGCAGATTGGATGTCCAGAAAACTATCGGCATATATTACCCATAAGTAAAAATGTTCACTTATTAATAGTAAATCATTTATGCCAGTAAATTGTTGTAAATTGACAGGTAAAGTTATGCAAAAAGCCATTCTTATTACGGGATGCTCCAGCGGTATCGGATTAGCCGCAGCCAAAACACTTCATCAACGTGGCTATCGTGTTTTGGCTGCTTGCCGTAAACCTGCTGATTTAGCACATATGCGCGAATTAGGTTTAGAACCCATCGAACTGGATTTGGATGATCAGGAAAGTGTTAAGAAAGCTGCTGATCAAGTTATTAAGTTAACAAATGGTCGTTTGTTCGGATTATTCAATAATGGTGGTTTTGGCGTTTATGGCCCGTTGGCGAGTATTTCCCGTGAACAGATGGAAAAACAATTTTCCACCAACTTCTTTGGTACCCATCAACTGACATGTCTGCTTCTACCCGCAATCCGGGCGAATGGTGAAGGGCGGATCATCCAGACCAGCTCTGTACTGGGGTTAATTTCAACGCCGGGCCGTGGTGCCTATTCTGCCAGTAAATATGCGCTTGAAGCCTGGTCTGATGCCCTGAGAATGGAATTAGCAGGAAGTGGAATAAAAGTCAGTCTGATACAGCCGGGGCCGATTAAAACGCGTTTCACAGAAAATGTTGCTCAGACCGAAATTGATAACCCCGTCGAAAATTCGGCAATGGCTCGCCGTTTAACGATGACGCCTGAAGATGTTGTGGAAAAATTAATTCATGCACTGGAAAGCCCTAACCCTAAGTTACGCTATCCTGTGACACTAATATCTCATGCTGTTACTGTTCTGCGTCGCCTGCTGCCAGCAAGATTAATCGATAAAATCGTATCTTCGCATTAGCCATAAGATTGAAAAACCGGCAAGCCAGCCCTATGTATACTTTAATGAATGCCCTTATAACGAGAGAGAACCCATGGAACCAACAATGAATACTAACAGCAACACTGCTCAGATTGTTCGCATTAATGAAGCAAATATCGCTCAGGTTGTTCAACAGTCTCTAACCACACTTGTTGTATTCTATTTCTGGTCCCCTCAGGATCTGCATTGTCATGAATTAGAGTCCACCCTCGATAAACTCGCCCATGAATATGCCGGTCAATTTATTCTGGCTAAAGTTGATTGTGACCAACTGGGCCATATCTCGGCACCATTCGGTGTGCGGACTGTACCAACCGTACTTTTTGTGCGTGAAGCCCGCCCTTTCCACGGCTTTGAAGGGGTACAAACCGACGAAAACATCAGAAAGATGTTTGCCCAAATTCTGCCACTTTCAGGAAAGTCCCCGCTGGAACAGGCAAATGAATTACTTGTTGAAGGAAAAAATCAGGAAGCGCTGTCTTTACTGAAAGAAGCTCATCAGGAAGATCCACAGGATATGGAACTTAGCTTATTTTTGGCTGAAGTTCATATTTCATTCAATCATCTGGAAGAAGCGGAAAAAGTACTGGAAACTATTCCATCAGAAGAGCAAGACCAACGTTATCATGATTTACTGGCTACCATTGAATCACACAAACAAGCAGCGGATTCTCCTGAAATCAGGCAACTTTTGCTGGAAGTGGCATCCCAGCCGGAAAATGCGGAACTTGCGCTTCAATTGGCGTCTAAATTACATGAAGTCGGACGTAATGAAGAAGCGCTTGAATTATTGTTCGGTTTTCTGAAAAAAGATCTCTCTGCTGGCAATGGTGACGTGAAAAAAACACTAATGGATATTATCACCGCGCTCGGTACCGGAGATGCACTGGCATCCAAATATCGTCGTCATGTATACTCTTTACTCTATTAATTAAGCGCATTTATGTATTCCATGATTAACTAATAAAGGAATTGTTATGGATTTACTTTCTCTCGGGGCTGTGCCCATTCTGATTATTATTGCCGTCGTTATCGTCTTTACCTGTGTTAAAACCGTTCCACAAGGATATCAGTGGACCGTAGAACGTTTCGGCCGCTATACACGCACCTTAACGCCGGGGTTGCATATTCTGGTTCCGTTTATTGATCGCGTGGGTCGTAGAATCAATATGATGGAACAGGTACTGGATATTCCATCACAAGAGGTGATTTCCCGCGATAACGCCAATGTCACTATTGATGCCGTCTGCTTTATTCAGGTTGTCGATCCGGTACGTGCTGCCTATGAAGTCAGTAACCTTGAGCTGTCTATTATCAACCTGACTATGACTAACTTCCGTACTGTTCTGGGTTCAATGGAACTGGACGAAATGCTGTCACAGCGCGATTTAATTAACAGCCGCCTGCTGACCATCGTCGATGAAGCGACTAACCCGTGGGGGGTGAAAATTACCCGTATCGAGATCCGTGATGTGCGTCCACCGAAGGAATTGATCTCTGCAATGAATGCCCAGATGAAAGCTGAACGTACCAAACGTGCAGATATTCTGGAAGCTGAAGGGGTTCGTCAGGCCGCTATTCTGAAAGCCGAAGGGGAAAAACAGTCTCAGATCCTGAAAGCAGAAGGTGAACGCCAGTCAGCATTCTTACAGGCAGAAGCCCGTGAACGTGCCGCAGAAGCTGAAGCAAGAGCAACAAAAATGGTTTCTGACGCGATTGCTGACGGCAATATGCAGGCGATTAACTACTTCGTCGCCCAGAAATATACGGATGCTCTTACCAGTATCGGTGCAGCAGATAATAGCAAAGTCATTATGATGCCGCTGGATGCCAGCAATCTGATGGGTGCTATCGGAGGTATTGCTGAGCTGATTAACGAAAGTAAGAAGGATAGACAGGATAACTAACTATGATTGAACAGATAGCCACTCAACCGGTCTGGTTCTGGCTCTGTTTTGGTGGATTACTGTTAATTGCTGAATTGCTGGGTACGGGGGGATATTTGCTGTGGACAGGGATTGCAGCGGTCATTGTCGCCCTGATCACATGGATTTTTCCCTCAATGAGCTGGGAGCTACAAGGCATACTATTTGCCTTATTAACATTACTCTCTGCTATCGCGTGGCGGGCCTGGTTGCGCCGCCACCCGCAAAAGAGTAGTGATGAGAGGCTCAATCAGAAAAATCAGCAATTAATCGGGCAGCACGCCCGCTTAACGACAGATACTGAAAATGGCTATGGACGAATCAAACTGGCTGATGGTAGCTGGCGCATTCACTGTGACCATGAACTCACTGCCAATACAGAAGTTGAAATCATCGCCGTCGACGGGATAACACTAAAGGTTAAGCCGATATAATACGAGATGGCAACAAACCGACACAGAAAATATTAAACCCTTGTTGTCAGTTAATGCAGTTAACCATTCATCAACGACACTCCTAATACAGGCTGGCCATGCCAGCCATATTTAACCTTTAATGAAACCAAACGATGAATCCGGTGGAAAATGTTGAAAACGGCCATTGACTGGAGTTTAGTAATTTCCGTTTACAATATGTTACAGGTAACTGAATTATCATTCATTTATCGTTATATCAAAACTTATCAATACCACATAACCCTAGCAAACAGCACACCTAAGCTCTGACAGGATGTACTTTTCTTCTGAAAAGAACAGCAGAAATGACAGCTCCACTTCGAACGAATAGTCAAGATAAAAATATTTCAATGTAGCGAAAGTTAAAATTAATCGAATACCCAGTTCTGAGAAAAACGAATAGGGATTTAATCATGACTTTTAAAATCATTTGCTGCGATGGCGGCGGAATTCGTGGTTTGCTAACAGCCAGACTTATCGAAGATCTCGATAAGAAATTTCAGATTATTAAAAGAACCAATGGATTTGCCGGAACATCCACAGGAGGCTTATTAGCTCTGGGCATGGCACACGGTGTCCCTATCTCAAAAATAGTTGATTTATACAAAAAGGAGGGGGCTAATATTTTCATAGTCCATAGTTTATTACAGAATAAATACAAGACTGGAATTTGTGATTTTCCGGTCCCCAAACTTACCCAAGAACTCGATAGACAATTTCAAATTCAAATTACTAAAAAAACCAGTAGGATTGCGGGGATATCCACAGAAGGGATATCATCGCAAGGTATGCCACAAGATATCACTCTTTCGAAAATGATTGGCCGCTACAGAAATGATGGCATTCAGCATTTTGGCTCGAATGAGATATCACTACAAAATATAAGCAGAGCTAGAGGGTTTTCCGCTCAAAATGATGAACCTCTTGGAAGACCGGGCCTTACGGGCGCAAGATATTACAGCTGTGGCCTGAAAAAAATTCTACAGGAACTCTTTTCTGATGCACAACTATCCAGTTCAGGATGCTTTATAGCGATTAATGCGGCCCAGCTTTGGAACGAAAACAATCAATCCTGGCTACCGTGTACTTTTTCCAACCTGCCAGAAAATCCCTTTCGTAATATCTCCATGGTTGATGCAGCAATGGCGACATCCGCGGCTCCAACGTACTTCCCGCCATACCGTATTCAGGTGAATAGCACGGATTTTGGCTATTTCGTAGATGGTGGGGTTTTTGCCAATAATCCGTCCATGACAGCACTTACCGAAGCATTATCCCTGAAGGGAATTTCTGGCCCAACTGACATCCGCATGCTATCCGTAGGTACCGGAGATATGTCTAACGGAGTGACTTCGATCAATTTCGACAACTATGCACCGTTAAGCTGGGGAATAAAGAGTTGGTTGTGGCCTCTGCGGTGGGGGAACAAAGATGAGGTACCACCAGCGGCTCTGTTGATGCTCATATTTGAAACGACAGCTAAGATGGCAGAATTTCAGGCTGAAAAAATTCTTGGAAAAAACTATTTACGCGCAAATTTTACGCTCAGTAAACCGTTCGATATAGACAATTGGCAAGATATCGAAACCCTTGAAGCTGAAGTGGATAAATATTTGCAAACACCTGACTGGGAGCGCATATGCAATCAGGTTAAGCGACTCTGGATATAAAATATTTTCACTATACACAGGCCCCTGACAATTAAGTTGATATCATCAACCATGTTTTGCACAAATACCAGATAGTTGTTCAATGATGGGGCATTCAGCGCCATCATCTCCCGGACATTCAGCCGCCAGTGTTAATAACTTTTTCCTGATATTCTGTAATTCTGCAATCGTTTTTTCTATTTCAGCCACTTTTTGCAATGTTGTAGCCTTCACATCCATACTATGACGATTAGGGTTGTGAAATAGCCGTAATAATTCCCGGCACTCTTCCAGAGTAAACCCCACCTCCCTCGCCTGTCGTAAAAGGATTAATTCATCAATATGATTTTGCTGATAAAAACGGTAGCCATTCTCTTCCCGCCCCGGCGCTGTAATCAAATCTTTTTCTTCATAGAACCTGATAGCTTTGCTGGTTAAGCCCGTTTTCTGGGCAATTTCACTGATATTCATTATTCCCCCTTGACCTTCCCCTTGCAGGAAGGTTTAGCCTAAACAGATAACGAGCTATCCCCAATAATAATAGTAAGTATATACCCAATGGATTTCGAGTTGCATCGCGGCGTATATCACTCTGTTTCAGGAGATTTTATTATGTCTACAACAACCATTCTTGCACTTCAGGGCTTAACCTGTATGCACTGTGTCAGCAGGGTCAAAAAAGCGTTGGAGCATCTACCCGGAGTTGAACAGGCTGAGGTCACCCCTGAATACGCTAAAGTTATCAGTAAAGTAACACCTGATGTCTTGATAGCGGCTATCCGTGATGCTGGTTATCAGGCTTCAATCGCAGATCTCCCCGATATTGAGTTACAACTTTCCGGATTAAGCTGTATGAAGTGTGTCGGCAAAACCCAGAAAGCCCTGGAATCAGTGGAAGGTGTTGTTGCTGCTGAAGTCGATAAGCAAACAGCCAGAATTTACGGCAAGGCTGACGAAAATGCCTTAATTAGCGCAGTAAAACAAGCAGGCTATCATGCTGAATCAGTCATGAGTTCGCATCTCCCAAAAAATGAGCCGCTGACAACACCTGAACCAGAATTTTTGCCAGCGGCAACAGATTCCACTTCTATTCCTATCACAAAATCTGATAAAAAAACTGGCTCTGGTGCTTCTCATAACAGCAACGACAGCATTCAGCTTCTGCTGGATGGCATGAGCTGCGCAAGTTGCGTCAGTAAAGTACAAAAAGCCCTGCAATCTGTTGAAGGTGTTAAAAATGCCAGAGTCAATCTGGCGGAAAGAAGTGCTCTGATCACCGGTTCCGCCTCCTCCGAGGCTTTGGTCGATGCGGTTATCAAAGCCGGTTATGGAGCTGAAATTATTCTGGATGAAACTGAACGCCGGGAACGACAGCAACAGATTGCACAAGCCAATATGCGCCGTTTCCGCTGGCAATCAGCCCTCGCTCTGATTGTCGGAGTTCCGGTTATGATCTGGGGCATGATAGGCGACAATATGATGCTCACACCGGAAAATCATACCATCTGGCTGAGCATTGGTCTGGTGACTCTTGCCGTCATGGTATTTGCTGGCGGGCATTTTTATCGCAACGCCTGGCAAAGCCTGAAAAACGGCAGCGCGACAATGGATACATTAGTTGCACTGGGAACAGGGGCTGCATGGCTATATTCCATCAGCGTCAACTTATGGCCGGATATTTTTCCACCTCAGGCGCGCCATATTTATTATGAAGCCAGCGCTATCATTATCGGCTTAATTAATCTTGGTCATGCCTTAGAACAGCGAGCACGTCAGCGTTCTTCACAAGCACTTGAGCGGCTGTTGGATTTAACGCCTCCAACAGCCCGAGTCATCACATCAGAAGGCGAAATATCATTACCACTGGCTGATGTTGAACCCGATATGACATTACGGCTGGTAACGGGTGATAGGGTTCCTGTTGATGGAGAAATTATTCAGGGCACAGTCTGGCTGGATGAAGCGATGCTGACGGGAGAAGCTATTCCGCAGCAAAAAACACTCGGTGATACAGTTCATGCCGGGACAGTCGTTCAGGATGGAACGGTACTGTTCAAAGCTTCAGCCGTAGGCAGCCAAACCACTTTAGCCAGAATTATCAATCTTGTTCGTCAGGCACAAAGCAGTAAACCGGAAATCGGCCAACTGGTGGATAAAATATCCTCAATATTTGTCCCTGTCGTCGTCGTTATTGCATTGGTTGCCGGTGCTATCTGGTATGTTGCCGGCCCGGCTCCGCAAATCATGTACGCACTGGTCATTATCACAACGGTACTGATTATTGCCTGCCCTTGTGCGCTGGGTCTGGCAACACCAATGTCTATTATTTCAGGAGTCGGAAGGGCTGCTGAATTAGGAGTATTAATACGCGATGCTGATGCCCTGCAACAGGCCAGTCAACTCGATACCCTTGTTTTTGACAAAACCGGAACCCTGACAGAAGGCATGCCACAGGTTACGGAAATTCATACTTTCAACGGCTACACGGAAGAACAGGTATTACTGTGGGCAGGTGCGCTGGAAAGCGGTTCAAACCATCCTTTAGCAAAAGCAATTCTCCTGAAAGCTGAAGACAGAAAAATAGAGAGTAAACAATTACCTGACGTCACGCAGTTTCGCACTCTGGCAGGCACAGGAATTAGCGGCAATATCGGTAACACGGCACTGCTGTTAGGTAATCTGAGCCTACTTGAACAGAATCAGGTTGAAACAAGCACATTACAACAGCAAGTAGTACAACAGGCGGAAAAAGGTATTACCCCTGTTCTTCTGGCTGTTGAAGGTAAAATAGCAGCCCTGTTTTCAATACGTGATCCACTGCGTCAGGATACAATCTCAGCCCTGCAACGTCTGCATAAGCAGGGGTATCATTTAGTGATGCTGACGGGAGATCATCCGGCAACGGCTAATGCTATAGCCAAAGAAGCTGGCATTGATCAGGTTATTGCTGGAGTCTTGCCTGATGGTAAGGCAGCAACTATTCAGACCTTACAATCTGAGGGCAGAAAAGTAGCGATGATTGGTGACGGAATTAATGATGCTCCGGCATTAGCACAAGCCGATGTAGGTATTGCGATGGGAAGCGGCAGTGATATTGCTATTGAAACAGCATCAATTACCCTGATGCGCCACAGCCTGCATGGAGTTGCCGATGCTGCTGAATTATCTAAAGGAACATTACGTAATATGAAACAGAACCTGTTCGGGGCATTTATCTATAATACACTGGGGATCCCGATTGCAGCCGGTATCCTCTACCCTTTCACCGGTACATTATTAAATCCGGTGATTGCCAGTGCCGCCATGGCTCTCTCTTCTATTACCGTAGTCAGTAACGCTAACCGATTATTGCGCTTTAAAACGAAAGATTAACTGATCTAAGCTTCGGAAAGCTAAACAAGGAAGTTTAGCTTTCTACTTATCATACATACCCTATGGATTTCGCACTTTTTCACACTTTCCTGTTAACCTTTAATACATTAGCATATCAATTTACGTCCATTAACGGAGTTGTGAAATGGGAAAACTTATGACCTATCTCAGTAATGTATTAGGACTAAATTCCCAACGAAATTACCCCTATCCTGCTTATGATGTAACTCTGCCTGAGAACAAACAATTACATATTGTTGGCAGTATCCATATGGGTACAGAAAATATGTATCCACTTTCTGAAGTATTGCTGGAACAACTGGAACAATGCAATGCTTTAATTGTTGAAGCAGATATTACACAGTCAGGGTCGCCATTTCAGCAAATACCGCCCGAGCAGGCCGGGCTGTCACAACGTTTATCATCTGAACACTTTTCGTTTCTACAGCAATACTGCCATGAGATCCATCAGCCGATAGAATTGCTGGATCGGCTGCCTTCCTGGCAGGTTGCCCTGATCCTTCAGGCTGCTCAGGCTAAATACTTGGGAATGAGTCCTCAATATGGGATTGATTACCAATTACTGAACAGCGCAAAAGCCATTGATAAAGATATCATCGAGCTGGAAGGAACAGATAAGCAGATCAATTTGCTTACCGAGTTACCCAATGGTGGCCTTTCTCTATTAGAAGATACTCTTGCTCACTGGCATACTAACGCCCGAGCTTTACAAACTATGATTGGCTGGTGGATGAATTACAAATCAGACCAGAAAAACCCGGTATTGCCACAAACTTTCTGCGACGCTATTTACCAAACCCTGATGACTGAACGTAACTCCCAATGGAGTGTGCAATTGCGTGCCTTACCTGCGGGAAAATATGTCGTGGCGGTCGGTGCATTACACCTTCATGGTGAAAACAATTTGCTACAGTTGTTGCAGCAACAAGAATAAAAAAACATTTCAAATAATTGAGAGCTTATATAGGACATAACATATGACCCCCGCCATCATTCTGCTGGAAAAACAAAAAATTAATTTTAAGATTCATCCTTACGAACACGATGCCAATGAACATAATTTTGGTGATGAAGTAGTCAGAAAACTGGGTTTAGATGCAACAAAAGTTTTTAAAACCCTTTTGGTTTCATTAAATGGTGATCCTAAAAATCTTGTTGTCGCTGTCACCCCGGTTGCAGGGCAACTGGATTTGAAAAAAGTCGCCAAGGCATTTAAAGCAAAAAAAGCCGATATGGCAGACCCTCAACTGGCACAAAAGATTACGGGCTATCTGGTAGGAGGAATCAGTCCATTAGGCCAGAAGAAACGTCTCCCTACTGTTATTGATAGCCAGGCAGAAGCTTTATCTACTCTGTTTATTTCCGGCGGCAAGCGAGGACTGGATATTGAACTGGCCCCTACTGATTTATGCCAACTACTAAGTGGTTCATTTGCTGATATCGCCAGAATTTGAAAATCAATTGTAATTACTTCTAAATTTTTCGAGCCGGCTCTGTTTTCCCAAAAACAGAGTCTTGTTCAATTTTCTAATATCGATATACTTTCCTTATAGTAAAAATAATATTATTTACTATTTTAAGTAACTTAATATATTTAAATAAAAGGAGATGAAATGGCTACCTCGTCAATTTTCCGGCAAATTGTGATTACTGATCCCAAGGCAATTAAGATGTTAAAAAAGGCCAATAAGAAACCAAGAAGAAACAAATATGACCATATAGATATAGAAGCACAACAAAATGAGGCGATAGAAATATTAAAACGAAAATTCTCGCTTTAAGCAAGGTATTAATGACACTTGGTACTGATAAAACAATGGAATATTTGCATTCATTTTCCTGTCCATCAAACCAAGATGTAGAATCATTTTTACATTCAAGAGCTATTAGATTTGAAAAAGTTGATGCAACAAGAACCTACTTGGTTTTAGATATGACTGGAATAATTTTGGCTTACTTTTCTCTGACCTTTAAAGAACTACCAATACATGACTTTATTCTTTCAAAATCAAAAATAAAGAAACTTGATGGGATCAGTAATCGTGCCACATCACTGAAAGTTTATTTAATTGGACAGATAGCTAAAAATTTCTCCTTACAAGGAAACCCAATAAAATTTAAGGACATCTTAATTCCAATAGAAATTATTATCGAAAAAGCGCAATATCTAATAGGAGGACGAACAATTATCCTAGAATGCAAAAATAAAAATAAAATCATTGAATTATATCAAAGTCACGGATTTAAAATAATACCAAACAAAAAAGAAGGAGAGAAAAACACGCTAATAACCATGATATTAAACAATTAACTATTTTCTTTCAATCATATCTACTTCAGATTATTTATTACCATTCCAAATGGGAAATATAAAAGACCATCTTTAAAATAGATGGTCTTTTTTGTCAAAAATCAGATTTTACTTATCATCATTTGAAAACTATTTCGCCTTTAGGATCATAGTCAGCGACTTTCAGTGGAGAGTGTTTTTCAATATATCCTTTCAATACTTCCGCATCGACAAAACCGGTATTGACGTATCCCGGTAAATTATCAATTCGTGGATAACCGTCACCACCGATAGCGTTGAAATTCAATGTTGCCATACGATAAGTTTTATTCAGATCTAAAGGCTTCCCAGCAATTTTTACGTCGCTGATGCTCTTACCCTCTTTCACAAAACTGACATTATAGAACTGACCATAAGCACCTGAATCCGCTTCCATATTAGCAGCAGCAGTCAGATAAGGCAGAACTTCACTACCTTTGAAGTCAACATAAATTAGCTGATTACCGAATGGATGAACTTTTAATACATCTTTATACGTAATATCCCCTGCTTCAATAGAATCACGGATACCGCCACCACTCATCACAGCAAAATCAGCATTGGCCCGTTCCATCTGAGCTGCCAGCACAAGATGAGCCATATTGGTCTGTATAAAACGAACCTTACTACGGTCACCTTCTAATTTGTAGTCAACTGACCCAATTTTGACACTCAGTTTCTGATTGCCTTTATCCTGATAAGGCGTCAACAATTTCAGCATTTCTGCGTTCTGGGGAATTTGTTGAGTGTAATAAACCCGCTCAGTACTCCCATCCTCTTGTTTGACTCTTTTATTTAAATTGATGGGAATTAACTGATAGTGCATTAACTTAAATTCACCATTACGAAATTGAAAATCTGCCCGCCCAACATATTTGCCCCATTCATGGGCCTGAACAATCCACGTTCCATTTTGACGATCCGGAGAACAAGGCGTTCCCGGTACATAATCCACTTGTTTATAGTTTTTATTTTCCGCAGACATACAGACCGGATCTTGTGAATGCCCCCCCACAATCATATCTAAATAGCCAGCAGGTAAACTGCGTGCCATTTCCACATCTCCGGGAGCATTCGTACCGTGGTGACCGTCGTCATAGTGCCCCATATGCGTTGCAGCAATAATGACATCCGGTTTTTCATTCTTCTTCAGTTCATCAATGACTTTTTTCGCTTCTTTCGCAGGTACACGGAATTCCACATCAGGGAAATTAGCCGGATTACCTATTTTCGCGGTATCGTCAGTGGTTAAGCCAATAACTGCAATTTTCACCCCTTGCTTATCAAATATCACATAGGGCTTAAATAAACGCTTATTGGTACTGGTCTGGTAAATATTCGCTGACAGGAATGGGAAGTTAGCCCATTTCTCCTGTTGATAAAGTACATTCAAAGGCTTATCAAATTCATGATTTCCCAGTGTCATCGCATCATAACCCACCAGATTCATTCCTTTAAAATCCGGCTCAGCATCCTGCATATCCGATTCAGGTACACCCGTATTGATGTCTCCACCCGATAGCAGCAATAGGCTACCACCTTTTTTAGCAACTTCCTGTCGTATGGAATCGACTACCGTTTTCTGAGCAGCCAATCCGTACTCTCCATGATCATTCTGCCAAAAGTGACCATGATGATCATTGGTATGCAAGATAGTAATATCGTACGTTTTATCTTTTTCCCAGGCCGAAGCCACCATCGGTGACAAAGCCAGAGAAACAACAAGGGTACATACTGACGCTTTAAATGAAAATTTCATCGGGTATCTCCATGCTCCTAAATAAATTGACTGCATGACTGTTATTGTTTTTCAATGGCGTTAAAACCTGCCTCATTTCAAAGAAATATTACTTTTTTATGACAAGAAATATGGCTGGCACAGGCATATATTCAACAACAGAACAGACTAGCGGAACAGCACTTAATGCCGTATTTTTTCGATCAAGATTACATAAATAAGCTATTAAATAGAGTGTTGTTCCATTTTTTTGCGATAGGCATCAAATTATACCAAGATGAGCAAAGGTTTTATTGGAAAGTGAATATGCATTAAGGTGTAACAATTAAATAACCGTTCAACACCATACAACACAGGTGACACTGGTGAAGAAATGAACATAAATAAGCAAAATAGTACAATTCCACAATCAGGCTCACAAAAAAGAACACAGAAAACGGTTTTTTCTATTCTTGGCGCAATTAGCCTGTCTCATCTTTTGAACGATATGATCCAATCGCTGATTCTGGCGATTTATCCACTATTACAATCTGAATTTACTCTCAGTTTTATACAGATTGGAATGATAACTCTGACATATCAGGTCACAGCGTCTTTATTACAGCCCCTCATTGGCTTATATACAGATAAACATCCTCAGCCTTATTCGCTACCCATTGGGATGGGTTTTACCCTTTCCGGATTGCTTTTGCTGGCTTATGCCGAAAGTTTTCCTATGATATTGCTGGCAGCAGCACTGGTCGGTACAGGTTCATCGGTTTTTCACCCAGAATCATCCAGAGTTGCCCGAATGGCTTCGGGTGGGCGTCTTGGGTTAGCACAATCTTTATTTCAGGTAGGCGGAAATCTGGGAAGTTCACTTGGCCCACTGTTAGCCGCTATTTTCATCGCGCCTTACGGTAAGGGAAATGTAGGGTGGTTTTCTCTGGCAGCTCTGCTGGCTATCATCATTCTGTTACAAGTCAGTCAATGGTACAAAATGCAGTATCGTACGACTTCACGCCACGCCTCCAATACAAACTTTGAGCCCGTTTTTCCCAGAAAAATCATTGTCCGTTCATTCATCATTTTACTAATACTGATCTTTTCAAAGTATTTCTATCTGACCAGCATCAGCAGCTACTATACTTTTTATCTGATCCAGAAATTTGGTGTCTCTGTTCAAAATGCACAGATTCATCTTTTCGTCTTTTTGTTTGCTGTCGCCGCAGGCACCATGATTGGTGGCCCTATCGGAGATAAAATCGGCCGTAAGTATGTCATCTGGGGTTCGATTCTGGGTGTTGCTCCCTTCACTCTTCTCTTACCTTATGCATCACTATTCTGGACAGGCATACTCACCGTTATTATCGGCCTGATACTGGCATCTGCATTTTCCGCCATTCTCGTCTATGCACAGGAACTACTTCCCGGCAACACGGGGATGATAGCAGGATTATTCTTTGGATTAGCATTCGGTATGGGGGGTGTCGGAGCAGCCGCTCTCGGATATATAGCAGATAAAACCAGTATAGAATTAGTTTATAAAATCTGTGCTTTTTTACCACTTCTTGGTATTTTCACTCTATTCTTACCAAATATAGGAAATAAACATAATAAAATCAGCATTAAATAATAAAAAATATTAATTATTTATCATCATTTCTCTTTGTAAACATGAGTAAATAATAAAAAGATCTACATAAAATACCATTACAATGCTCTTTATGTAGATCACCCTCATTTTCTCAAAAAAGTATATTTTTCAAGCAAGTATTTCAAATTATTTGTAAAATTAATAATTACCCAATCTGATAATACATCCTATTACATTTATCCAACCCAGAAGGAGACTTGATGGAGCATTCGACACCTCTCATCACGACTATTGTTGGCGGTTTTCTCCTCGCCTATCTGCTTGGCATGCTTGCACAGCGTCTGAAAATCTCACCTTTGGTAGGTTATCTTATGGCCGGTGTGCTTGCCGGACCTTTTACACCAGGTTTTGTTGCCGATACTTCTCTGGCGCCTGAACTTTCAGAAATTGGCGTGATCTTACTGATGTTTGGTGTCGGTCTGCATTTTTCACTCAAAGATTTATTAGCCGTAAAATCAATTGCAATCCCAGGAGCAATTGCCCAGATTGCCGTGGCAACGCTATTAGGAGCCGGCCTGTCAAAATTACTGGGCTGGGGTTTATTCAGCGGAATTGTCTTTGGCCTCTGCCTGTCCACCGCCAGTACCGTAGTACTGCTCAGAGCACTGGAAGAACGCCAACTCATTGACAGCCAGCGGGGGAAAATTGCCATTGGCTGGCTGATTGTCGAAGATCTGGCAATGGTGCTGGCTTTGGTATTATTGCCTGCTTCTGCGGGTATTTTAGATAACCATAATACTGATATCGGCCAATTACTTCTGGAACTTGCTATTACTGTCGGCAAAGTTGTCGCATTTATTTTATTGATGATTTTTGTCGGCCGCCGTCTGATCCCCTGGCTGCTGGCAAAAACAGCCAGTACAGGCTCGCGCGAGTTATTTACTCTGGCTGTCCTCACCATCGCCTTAGGGGTCGCCTATGGTGCAGTGGAGCTATTTGATGCCTCATTTGCACTGGGAGCATTTTTTGCCGGGATGGTACTGAATGAATCAGAACTGAGCCATAGAGCCGCTCAGGATACGTTACCTCTCAGAGATGCTTTTGCTGTGCTGTTTTTTGTTTCGGTCGGTATGTTGTTTGATCCAATAATCTTGATCCAGCAACCCATTGCCATTTTAGGAACGCTGGCCATTATTATTATCGGTAAATCTGTCGCAGCACTGTTGCTGGTCAGGCTTTTCGGCCACTCACGACGTACGGCACTGACTATTTCTGTCAGTCTTGCCCAAATTGGTGAGTTTGCCTTTATTCTGGCTGGATTAGGTGTCACTTTAGGCGTGTTGGGTGGCGATGCACGTAACCTGATACTGGCAGGGGCTATTCTTTCCATTATGTTGAATCCGATTTTGTTTAGCCTGTTGGATCGCTATCTGGAAAAAACAGAAACGATAGAAGAACAGATACTGGAAGAAACATTAGAGGAAGAAACTCAAATCCCTGTCAATATTTGCGGCCATGCGATTGTTGTGGGATATGGCAGGGTCGGTCGCCTGCTTTGCCAGCGTCTGCAGGAAAAACATTTTCCACTGGTTGCTATTGAGGATACTCGTGCCCGATTTGAAGAGCTGGGAGAAATGGGGATTAGTGCTGTGATGGGGAATGCGGCCAGAGAAGATATCATGGCATTAGCAAGGCTGGATTGTGCTTGTGCGCTATTCCTGACTATCCCGAATGGTTATGAAGCCGGCAAAATTATCGAGAGTGCAAGAGCAATCAGGCCGGATATCAATATTATCGTTCGTGCTCATTACGATGATGAAGTCACTTACCTTACAGCACGTGGCGCTGATCATATTATTATTGGCGAACATGAAATCGCCAGAGCGATGGCTGATTCACTCCCTGAATCCACACCTGACTGCCCGATAGCACTACCATCGGCATTTTCACCAACTAATTCATCAGCAGCATAATGAATTGATTAATAGGGAGTATCCCAAGAATTTCAAGGGGGATACTCCTAAATAACAGAAATTAACGTTCCCAGTAAGATTCTTCCAGACTATCTTCCCTTTCTGGTAAGCCCCGTGTCAGGCGTGGAGCATGTTGACTTAATACCTGATAGCTCACTCTGTTCGCATACTTGCACACCTGAGCCAGAGAAGAATACGTCAGGCAAGAGCGCATATGTTTACTCGAATTAGGGACATTCATACGATGATAACTATTAGCGGTAATATCATGCAGTAAGGCAGACAGTGCGCCATCTCCGGCACCATTCGTATTCATAATTTTTTCAGGTCCTCCCATATATGGCTCAATATGAGAATAGACCCGCATAGGATTCTGACAATCATCCTGACGCATGGCACGACTAAATTCAAAACGATTGAATTCAGCAATCGCCCCCGGCAATAATGGATGTGATGTCTGACGCTTGGACTCTTCTTCTGTATAGCCGGCCATATACAACCCTGCCGGACCAGCAGTACACAATACGAGGTCAACCCAATTCAGTGCCATATCTGCTGCCAGCAAAGGATCACTAAATCCGGTCAGTTCCAGAGCTTCATCTTCATTCATGGCTACCACAGAAACATTCTCTGCCAGAAAATCGCGCCACCACTGAGGATCGTCCGCGATAACGTATTTTGTACCCAGTGTCAGAACAACTGGCACATTATGTTTCTTCGCATACTCAATGGCTTTCATAGTTGCTTCCGGCATCGGTTCACCTGATTTACAGCGTACCAGATAGGCCGTGATTACCAGTGCTGATGCTTCAGCAATAATATGCTCAGGAATACTTTCCGGTTTAAGCTGATTCATTAGCCCCGGACTGATGGCAAATGTCCTTTCACCATTTTCAGTGATCAGAGTAAAACAGCGACCGATTGGGCCATCGACGCCCTGAAGATGATTCAAATCCATCCGGCTGGAAGTATTACAAAGATAACAATAGGCATAGCTGCCGATTTGGATGTTATTGCACATGGTGCCAAGCAACACAGATTTGTCATCCGCCAGCACAGAATAGTTATGCAGAGTATTACCAATCGTTCCACCCGCAAATTCATGGCTGATGAGGTTATTATCTGCCAGTTCATTATAGAGCGCTTCAGCAACATCATCTTCAATAACTAATGAATGTCCCTGACTCAGGTTATAACGTTGGATAAAGCTTTCATCAACCTTAGCTTCAATATCTACCAATATCTGGTCAATACCAACAATATATGCTCGGTTATTCTCAGTATCCATCATCTCTTTGATGGGCTGAAGCAGAGGGTCTCTCAGACTGACAGGAAAATAGTGTTTAGATTTGCGTTTACCGGGGAATTTCATAATTGATTGTTGCTATGGAGCCAAAACATGCGCCATATTAGCATAATCCCACTATGAAACAAAAAGCACAGTATTCAGTATTGATAAAAAGAAACAGCCAATGTGATAACACACTGGCTGCTAAAGTTCAGTGATTATGAACCGCTGAGAATTAAACTCAGCTTATAAGCTTCAAGCTGCTTGCTTCTGACGACTACGCACCATATGGCGCATCAGAACAAACATTACTGACAGAATAAAACCAATAAAGCCAGCACCAATCAGAATTAACAAACGCTTAGGTGAATCTTTCGCCGTTGGCTCGTATGGCTCCTGCATATATTTGAATGGCTGGAAATCAAGCTTATCAATATTTACCGCTTCCAGATTTTTGATATAAAGAAGACGGTTACGTAAGTCAGGATCTATCGTTGTTGCATCGGTAATGCCTTCTGTGATCTGCAATTTACGTTGCAACGCATCAGCACCCAGAGCGATGGAATAATCCGGGTCATCCTTAACGACTGCACCACCACTAGAGACTGGTTTCTTAATACCCGCTGAATTGGCAATAGAAATTGCATACTTCAGTCGTTCAATATCGGTAGAACGCATATTGGTGATACGGTCTAAATCAATATCATACATTTTTTTCGAGTAAACCAGTTTCTGACTCACCGCATCATTCAGTTCATCTTTTATCTGGTCACGAACAACAGAGGAGATAAATTTGATGTAACCAGACAATAATTTGTATGAATCTTCTGCCGTCCCCGCACTGAAAGACAGTGTTGTTTCATAAAATTGGTCATCTTTATCTTTTTTATTAGGTACAGTTGAAGAGATATTTTTATTTACAATCTGTTCAATCAAACTTCTTTTAGCCTGTGCCGTAATATCTTCTTTACTGGCAAGCAGTGTTCTGAAGTAATCGGTATCTACCAGATATTCTTCACGTAGTACACGGGAGTTATAGTTTTCAACAAAACGCTTAAATAGTGAATACTCTGTAATCTTTGGATCAAGACTAAGAACATTCAGTTCTGTTAAGACATTTTTTAATGGCTGAAACTGTTCCAGTTCAGGTTGTACCACTGCCGCCGTACTGGTCCATTTTTGTGGTAAAAATGACGCAACACCAAAACCAATCACTGCAAAAATGAAGGATACTGCAATAATTAAATATTTTGACTGAAATATTACAGAGAATAGTTCAAACAGATCAATTTCATCATCTTGCTTTGGATGATAATAGTCTGCATGTTCCTCATAAAACTCTGTATGCTTAACTGGTTTATTACTCATTATCTCTATGTCCAATCCAAATAATTTTGCTTCTCGTTATTCCCTGCCAGATTACTGTCCCAGCTTACGTTATATATTGATTTTGAAGCAATACTCTAAAAAAATCACACAATTGGCAGAATACACACCGACTAACTATAAGCAAAAATATCCATATCTGCCAATGTACTTTCGGTATGAAACCCAGCCATAATCCATAACTGCCAGTTATTTGTTAGCTCATGGCATCATTGATTAATTGCATGAATAGTGAAATATGCGCCTCATTATCGTTAAGTGCTGGTATATATTCAAACTTTTTCCCGCCCGCATCTAAAAAAATAGCTTTATTCTGCTGCTTAATTTCTTCCAGCGTCTCCAGACAATCGGCTGCGAACCCCGGACACAGTACCTGAATATGCTCCACATTCTGCTCTGGCAACAGAGCTATTGTTTTATCCGTATAGGGTGCTAACCACGGTAAACGCCCAAAACGCGATTGATATGTCATCATAATTCTATCTGCCGGATAGTCCAACAACTCCGTTAGCAATTTAGTTGTCGCCAGACAGTTCTGTGGATAGATATCACCCATTTCAGCCAGACGCTCAGGGATACCGTGGTAGGAAAGAATCAGGCGGTCAGGTTGACCATGCTTTTCAAAGCTCTGTTCTACAGTTTCCTTTAATGCAGCGATATATGCCGGGTGCTGGGCGTAACTGCGAATAAATTTTAGATGTGGGATAGTACGATATCCCTGTAATATTTTGCTGAGACTATCAAATACTGCTGCTGATGTTGTACTTGAGTACTGAGGATACAACGGAAGTACGATGAGATATTCAACACCCTGCTGTAGTAGTTTATCTACTGCCTGAGATAATGAAGGTGAACCATAAGTCATCCCCAGTTCAACAGGTATATTACCCAGTTTTTCACTTAATCGCTGTTTCTGACGTTTGCTGTAAACCAATAAAGGCGAGCCTTCATCTGTCCAAATTTCCTGATACAGCCTGGCTACACGGAAAGAACGGAAAGGAAGAATAAAGCCATACAACAGAGGCTTCCAAATCAATGGCGGAATATCCACGACTCGCCGATCACTTAAAAACTGTGCCAGATAACGCCTTATTGCAGCAGGTGTCGGCGCGTCTGGTGTACCAAGATTAACTAATAGCACACCATAATTACGATTACTCATTATTCAACACTCCACCCATTAAAGTGACGGATAATTCAGGATAAAACTCGGTGATAGTCACATACACACAATGGATTTCAAGGTGCGTCGCGGCGGCAAGGGAACGCATCCCCGGGAGCATAGATAACTATGTGAGCGGGGTGAGTGAACACAGCCAACAAAGAGGCAACTTGAAAGACGAAGGGTATAATACATTTTATGGGGGGGATCTGATACGGAAAGGTGAAAGTCAGGCGGTATTCACACCGCCTGCTCTGTGCTTCAGGATCAAATTAATCTGAAATCTGTCGCACAACTATTTATTCGGGATACTAATACCCCAGAGTCTTAACCCAGAATGCGGGCTAACTCTTCACTGACTTCAGCAACCTGACGGGTCCCATCAAGTTTGAAGTAGCTTGTATTACCTGCCTGTGCTTCTTGCTGATAGTAAGAAACCAGAGGTGCAGTCTGAGCGTGGTATTCAACCAGACGTTTACGAACCGTATCTTCCTGATCGTCTTTACGGACAGTCAGCTCTTCGCCTGTAATATCGTCACGATTTTCCACTTTTGGTGGATTGAATTTGATATGGTAAACACGACCTGATGGGGCATGTACACGGCGGCCGATAATACGATCAACGATAATTTCATCCGGCACATCGAATTCCAGTACATAATCAACACTGACACCCGCTTCTTTCATAGCATCAGCCTGAGGAATAGTACGTGGGAACCCATCCAACAAGAATCCGTTACGGCAGTCATCTTGTTTGATGCGCTCTTTAACCAAAGCGATAACCAGCTCATCAGTTACCAGTTTGCCATTATCCATCAGTTCTTTTGCTTTTAAACCCAGCTCGCTGCCTGCTTTTACTGCGGCACGCAACATGTCACCTGTCGAAATTTGAGGGATCCCATATTTCTCCATGATAAATTGCGCCTGAGTCCCCTTACCGGCGCCTGGCGCGCCCAGCAGAATAATACGCATCGCGTAAATCCCCTTGCTATTTGCTTTTCGTATTTTTTAAAGAAAACGAACCACCATACCACTGGAATGGTAGCCGCTCAAGAAAACAGGTAAACGTTTTCGCGCTTATCAAAAAACAAACCACGCCCCATTTTCCGTTGAAGCGTGGTTTATTGGCATAATTTAAACGATATTACGCGCTTTCAGCTAATAATAATTGATTCATACGGCGGATAAACTGGTTTGGATCATCCAGCGTTCCACGTTCAGCAAACAGAGCCTGTTCCAGTAACAACTCAATCCAGTCAGCAAACTGGCTGTCATCCTGAATTTCAGCTGCCTTTTTAACCAGATTATGATCCGGGTTCAGTTCAAAGTTATAGCTGACTTCCGGTGCTGACTGTCCTGCCGCTGCAAACAATTTCGCCATTTGAGTCGTCATTCCGTTAGCATCAGTAGTCACTATCGCCGGTGTATCAGTCAGTCGATGGGTCAGCTTGACTTCTTTCACACGCTCGCCAAGCAGTGTCTTCACACGCTCAACGAATGGTTCCAGTTTTTTATCTTCTTCTTCCTGATCTGCTTTGTTTTCATCAGCCAGTTTATCAAGAGATTCATCAGCTTTGCTGACTGACTGGAATGATTTTCCGTCGAATTCTGTCAGATAGCTCATCATCCATTCATCGATACGGTCAGATAACAGCAGAACTTCAATGCCTTTCTTACGGAACAGTTCCAGATGCGGACTATTTTTCGCAGCAGCATAACTATCTGCGGTAATGTAGTAAATCTTCTCCTGACCTTCGGTCATTCGGCTGACGTATTCTTCCAGAGAAACAGTTTGTGAAGCACTGTCATTATGCGTAGTCGCAAAACGCAGCAGCTTAGCAATAGCTTCTTTATTTCCGCCATCCTCAGCAGGGCCTTCTTTCAGAACCAGACCAAACTGCTGCCAGAAAGACTGGTATTGCTCTGCATCATCTTTTGCCAGCTTATCCAGCATTTGTAATACGCGCTTAGTCAGTGCGCTGCGCAGGTTACGAGTGATTGAACTGTCCTGTAGAATTTCACGGGAAACGTTCAGTGGCAGGTCATTAGAATCAATCAGCCCGCGAATAAAACGCAGATAATTTGGCATGAACTGCTCAGCTTCATCCATGATGAAGACACGCTGTACATACAGTTTCAGCCCGTGTTTATGTTCACGGTTCCACAAATCCCATGGTGCCTGAGAAGGGATATACAGCAGACTGGTATATTCCTGCTTTCCTTCAACACGGTTATGGCTCCAGCTCAGAGGATCAGCGAAATCGTGGGAGATGTGTTTATAAAATTCTTTATATTCATCATCGCTGATTTCAGCTTTACCGCGGGTCCACAGTGCCTGTGCCTTGTTGATTTTTTCCCATGCTACAGTAACTGAATCATCTTCTTCATTTTTAGTCTGGGTTTCAATTTCAACAGGTAAGGCGATATGGTCAGAATATTTGCCGATGACAGAACGCAAACGCCAGTCATTCAAAAATTCATCTTCCCCTTCACGTAAATGCAGGGTAATTTCTGTTCCACGTTCTGCTTTTTCAATATCAGCAACAGTGTAATCACCTTCACCAGTTGATTCCCAAAATACGCCCTGTTCCGTCGCCGCACCTGCTGCACGGGTACGTACAGTCACTTTATCAGCAACAATAAAGGAAGAATAAAAACCAACACCGAACTGACCAATCAATTGGCTGTCTTTAGCCTGATCAGAGCCGATAGATTCAAGAAATGCCTTAGTACCAGATTTTGCAATCGTTCCTAGGTTATCGATCACTTCATCACGGGTCATACCAATACCATTATCACTAATGGTAATTGTTTTATTCTCTTTATCGAAAGCCAGACGAACACGCAGTTCACCATCATTTTCGTACAGCTCTGGCGCTGATAATGCACGGAAACGTAATTTATCCGCCGCATCTGATGCGTTTGAAATCAGCTCACGGAGGAAAATTTCTTTATTGGAATAGAGAGAATGGATCATCAACTGTAACAGTTGTTTGACTTCTGATTGAAATCCACGGGTTTCCTGATCTTTCATGCTCATTTATTACCTCAATCTAAATCCAGTTCAGATATGTAAAATCGGACGATGGTAATCAGATGGGGATAAAACTTAAGAGTTTCAAGTTCAGGGAATAAGAAGAATGTGAAATTAATTATTTAGGCATTTAAAAACAATTAGTTATGCAGCTAATTATGGATGGCGGCGGGTTTCACAACACCATCCATTAGGATTTCCCATTAAAAAATGGGGGTATGATCACAAATCAGTAATTCTATGGCGACCGGCAAGGGAATGGGACAGTGTTGTTCCGTCTACCATTTCAAGCTCCCCTCCAACAGGAACACCATGTGCAATACGACTGGCAGTCACACCATATTGCGAACACATTTCAGCAATATAGTTCGCAGTTGCCTCTCCTTCGACAGTCGGGTTAGTTGCCAGAATAATTTCCGACAGCGTTTCAGAAGATAAACGTTCTTCCAAACGATCCAAGCCGATATCCATAGGACCGATGCCATCCAGTGGTGATAAATGCCCCATAAGGACAAAATAGCGCCCCGCAAACTGACCAGTCTGTTCAATAGCGTGGATATCCGCCGGGCTTTCAACCACGCAGATCTGACCGTTTTGCTGACGGCGGGGATTGGTACAAATCGTGCACTGTTCCTGTTCTGTAAACGTTCGACAGTCCTGACAATGTCCAATCTCAGACATAGCACGTGTCAATGCCTGAGCAAGCCGCATACCGCCACTGCGATCCCGTTGTAAAAGATGAAACGCCATCCGTTGTGCTGACTTGGGACCGACTCCCGGCAAGCAACGCAATGATTCCATCAGGGATTCAAGAAGAGGGCTGGTTTGCATCAGAAAGGCATCTTAAAGCCGGGTGGTAACTGCATTCCGCTGGAAACACTAGCCATTTTTTCTTTTTGAGTTTCTTCAATACGACGGGCTGCATCATTGAATGCCGCAGCAATCAAATCTTCCAGCATATCTTTATCATCTTCCATCAGGCTTGGATCGATTTCGACACGACGGCAGTTATGTGCGCCATTAATAGTGACTTTCACCAGACCTGCACCAGATTCACCAGTCACTTCCAGATTTGCAATTTCTTCCTGCATTTTCTGCATTTTATCTTGCATCTGCTGGGCCTGTTTCATCAAATTGCCCAAACCACCTTTACCAAACATAATTCTCTCTCTTTGCTGTAGACACAGTATCAATACATACTGCGGGGTTAAACAGGCCGGATACTTTCTTCATCCACTTCAGCATCAAACAACTGTTGAAGTGTTTGGATTGTTTTATCCGAAATAATGGATTGGCGCGCTTGTGCCAATTTTTCTTCATAGATGGCTTGTCGCCACTCCAGCGGTGTTTTTACTGCTGGATTATCATCTTCAATAATACTGAGTTCAATAGGTTTTCCATGCAATTCAGTCAACGCTTCCGATAAAGATCTTTGTGCCGATGCCGAATTTAGGTGACGTTGCTTTGAACGCAGATGAAGACAGAACTGATTTTCATTAATCTGCTCTTTAAATGCATTCAGGGCTACCTGCTGAACCAGTTTAGGAATATTCAGATTATCAATTTCAGCCGCCCATTGATCCCGTTGTCTGGATTCAATAGCCAGCTTTTTCACCAATTCAGGTGTTTTTTCATATTCAAGTGCTGATTTGATAGCTTTTGGTGTTGTAACAACCCGCTTTTCTTCAATATTTTTAGCACGCCACCGATAAGCTTCTTGCTTTACCGGTTTAACTTCACGAGCCTTGGGAACAAAAGACTGAGGCCGTTGTTCGGCCACCGCAACCAATCGCTCCAGTGCCGAACTCGCCGGCTTCGCCTTAACAGACTCTGCCGGCTCAGCCTTTTTTGGAGGAGCACTTCCTTTTGAGGAAGTGCCTTCCTGCCGCGAAAGCAAATTTTTTGCCTGTAGTAATTTTGCAGTCGGGCTGTCAGCAACTGGCTCTAACCCCTCCCTTGGGGCCATTCTCTGTTTTTGTGTAGAGGGCTGTTTATCTGTCATACCAGATTCAGGGCTGACAGAACCAAAATTATCAGACACTGGCTGAGGAGGCATAAATTCTGTACCCGGTGCGACCGGTATATCTGCATTATTGGATGCGGGTATTTCTTCAATTATCGTTTTTGGATGAAATGCCAGAGCACGTAATAATGCCATTTCAACCCCCATCCTACGCTCTGGAGCATAAGGGAGATCTTTACGGCCGGTTAACAACGCCTGATAATAAAGTTGTAAATCGCTGGGTGGCATTGATCTCGCCAACAACCGCAAGCGCCCTTCTGTTGAAGAAGGCTCAATCTCTGGTTGCTGAGGCAGCAACTGAATCATCGCAACACGATGCAGCAACGATAACATTTCGACCAGTAGGTTTTCCCAGTCCATACCACGGGCTGCGACCTGTTCCACTAAAGTCAGAAGTTTCTGTCCATCCGCACGAACCAGAGCTTCAACCATTTCTAAAGGCTGTTCATCATCGAGCGTTCCCAACATCTGGCTGACAATATCTGCTGTCAGTTTTCCGCCACCAAGGGCAATCGCCTGATCAGCCAGACTCAGAGCATCACGCATACTGCCGTCCGCTGCGCGGGCCAATAGCTGACGTGCCCGGGCTTCACTCTCTATTTGTTCCGCATTAAGCACATGTTCCAGCTGGCCTGAAATCTGGCTGACATCAAGTGCTTTCAGATGGAATTGTAGACAGCGCGAAAGAATGGTTACGGGTAATTTCTGTGGATCTGTCGTCGCCAGCAAAAATTTCACATGTTCCGGCGGCTCTTCTAATGTCTTGAGTAACGCATTAAAACTATGGCGGGACAACATGTGAACTTCGTCAATGAGGTAAACTTTGAAACGCCCTCTGGCTGGGGCATACTGCACGTTATCCAGCAGTTCACGGGTATCTTCTACTTTTGTTCGTGACGCGGCATCGATTTCAATCAGATCGACAAACCGCCCCTGCTCAATTTCGAGACAGTTAACACACTGCCCACAAGGCGTTTTTGTGATACCTGTTTCACAATTCAGGCCCTTTGCCAACAGGCGGGCAATAGTAGTCTTCCCAACACCACGAGTGCCGGAAAAAAGATAAGCATGATGGAGGCGCTGGTGTTCAAGACCATTAGCCAATGCAGTCAACACATGTTGCTGACCAATCACATCAGAAAATATTTGTGGGCGCCACTTACGGGCAAGTACCTGATAGCTCATGAATACCGGGGAAATTGAACACGACTGCCTATCATGCTAGCACAGCCTCACCATAGTCGGCGAGGCTGATGTATCAATTATGCAAAAATCAGAGCAATCAATACAAAGACGAGAGCGATCAGTGGCCTGGAAATTCAACAAGGGTGTAGCTATCAATACCCTGATTTTTCAGGCGTTCTGTGCCTCCCAAATCAGGAAGACCAATAATAAAGGCCGCTTCTGAAACCTCACCACCAAGACGGCGGATTAAGCTCACAGTTGCTTCAATCGTGCCACCGGTTGCAAGCAGGTCGTCAACAACGAGGACTTTATCTCCGGCTTTGATGCTGTCTTTATGAATTTCTAATGTATCAGTACCGTATTCCAGATCATAAGTTTCACTTAACGTCTCTCTGGGTAGTTTGCCTTTTTTACGGACAGGAACAAAACCTACCCCCAGACGCAGTGCCACTGGTGCCCCGAACAAGAAACCACGAGCTTCAGTACCGACAATTTTGGTAATACCCTTGTTCTGAAAATGGTCTACCAATAAATCGATCGTCGCCTGATATGCAACAGGATTATCCAATAACGTGGTAATATCACGGAAAAGTATGCCCGCTTTCGGATAATCAGGTATTGTTTCGATACTATCTTTAATAAATTGCAGTTTTTGTGCGTTAGCGGTCATAATCAATGCCAGCCAGTTAAAAAAATGAAAACGCTAAAATCTATGCAAACTACCGGGAAAAAGCAACAACAAAGCAAGTTGTCGCTTAATTTTTGTTGATATTTATCAAGCTTATCCTCAGCTGATCCCTGCGTATCGTTAAACACAACGCGGGTCAGATGAAATAGCATTCAACCAAAAGATTATCGACTATAACGGGATACTGATGGGTATACAAAATTTATTAGATGTGCTTGAAAAACAAATCAGTATGCTAGCGGCCGAATTATCTTCCCTGCCTGATATACCATTTTCAATTGCCCGTTTTGATCAGGCGTTATTCCACAGCCATACGAATAAACTCAGTGGCTATATGCTGGAAATTAATCAGAATATGGATCAGCTGAAAAGCTGCGTCCGGGATAATCGCACTGTACAGGTTAAATTTCTCTCTGAACGTTTAGTGATGCAAATAGAAGCTTTGAAACGGGAATTATCCACGCAGGTTCTCCGCAAGCAGGAAGATAAATTCGGGCGTCAGTCACAAGAGCAGGATCTTTATCATCGTCTGGCCGAACATCAGGATTATGAACGCCGATTAATGGCAATGATTGATGACCGAGAATTACAACTGGCTCAGAAAGCTGAGTCCATCGATAAATATAAACTGCAAAAAGAGATCGCTGCTCTGGCAGGCAGACTGGCTCGTTGTCGTCAGGCGTTAATGCGCATAGAAAGAACGATAGAAAAGCAGGAACATTCTGATTAATGATTAGAGGAATCCCCCATTATGTCACTCGAAAATGCGCCACCAGAGGTCAAGCTTGCGGTTGATCTCATTTACCTGCTCGAATGTAATGATATTTCCCCTGAAACGGCTTTGGCGGCATTAGATATTGTCAGACAAGATCTACAGGGAAAATTAAAACAATTACCTCAACAATCTGAGGAACATTCCTAATTGTACAGCCCGGAATGTTCCCCTTTTATACCCGTCGTCTTTCAAACTGCCTCTTTGTTGGCAGCATTCGCTCACCCCAGCCACCGCGATGCAATTTGAAATCCATTGGGTATATTATGATTATTTAAGGTAAAAACGGCTTATCATCAGGCGTCGGAGGTTCATCAATATGGCGCTGAGCACCACTTATCGACCTTTTAACCTCTTGCAAGCTATTGCCCTGACCGTTATGCAAATAGACTTCCAGTTGATTGAAGGCAATATTAATATCATTTTCCCGACATAATTTATCTATACTGCGGTTTACCTCATCAACTGTACGGCTTCGATCTCCCAGTTCCCTTACGTAAAGCCTCAATTCATGATCCAGCGTGCTGGCACCAAAACTCATAAAATAAACCTGTGGTTCCGGTTCATTCATTACACGATGATTACTTTTCGCCGCCTGCAACATGACTTCTTTCACCTTATCGAGATCGGAACCATAGGCGACACCAACTTTAATGATAATACGCGTGATAGTGTCAGAAAGGGTCCAGTTGATCAGGCGTTCTGTCACAAAAGCCCGGTTAGGAATGATGACCTCTTTGCGGTCAAAGTCAGTGATTGTTGTAGCCCGAATACGGATTTTACTGACTGAACCGGAATAAGTCCCTATTGTTACGGTATCCCCGATACGGACAGGGCGCTCAAATAAAATAATTAAGCCCGAAACAAAGTTGGCAAAGATTTCCTGTAACCCAAATCCCAAACCAACCGAAAGTGCCGCTGCCAGCCATTGTAATTTATTCCACGAAACCCCCAGTGTGCCCAGCGCACTAATTCCGCCAACGCCGATGATTAAATAAGTCAGCGTTGTCTTAATGGCATAAGAAGAACCCTGTTGTAGCTGTAAGCGGGACAACACTAATACTTCCAGTAACCCCGGCAGATTTCGCATCATAACCCATGAAATAACCAGCATTGCGACTGAGAGTGCCAAATCTTTCAGGGTAACGTGTTGCAGAATATTTCCCTGATCGGTTGTCGTGCTGTATTGCCACAGGTTTATTCCATCAAGGTAAGAGAAAACCGTTACCAGATCAGACCAAATCCAGTAAAACGCCATAAAAAAGATCAAAAACAGCACCATAGTCGTTAGACGTAATGATTGCTGATTAATCAGCTCCAAGGCCATTGGCGGTTCTTCGATAACTTCACCTTCCGCACCTTCTTTTGCCTGTGCCTGACGGCGAGACATGGCCCGGCGATATGCAATACGGCGGGCAGCAAGGCCTAATCCACGCAAACAGGATTGATAACAAATATGCCAGAGAAGCAGCAAATAAGCGCTGTAAAGCCAGCGTTCAGACAAGCGTAACGTAGTGTAGAAATAACCTGACACCATCAGCACTATCAGAATCAGTGGTGAAAAAGTCAACATTGTCACCACGATCGTGCGGATCATATGCGAACTTTTTTCACGCCATACCTGACGACAGAACGGAAAAACAAAAATAAAAACGAAGAGCAGGCAAATCAACACAGTACATTGACCGATAACATCATCAGCCAAGCGAAGCGGATGTTTAACTCCCAGAGTTACCCAGAACAAAATAGGCAGCAAAGCGACTGATAATCTGACCAAATTTTTGCGGAATAAGGAACAGACTTCTCTATCGAGTGAAAAATGCTGTTCTCCTATCCCGCCTCTTTCCAGAATTTGGTAACTGGAGCCATAGACAACCCAGAATAAAGCCAAATGACTGGAGAAATCCCATATCATTCCTCCCAGTTCATCCTCTGACTTCGAATACCAATAACCTATAGCCAGAATAATAGACGCCAGTGGCAACGTTTTTATCAGCGTCAGAACCAAAGCCAGTGGAGTATGTAGCTGACTATCCCTGCGTAGCTGCCCTATTTCAGCTGAAATTTTCTTCAAATGTGCATTAATACTTTTTGTCTGCCAACGCAGAAACAGGCCTACCAGTAATAGAGGAATGACAAAATGGACAGAGTTCTGCAACCCGGAAATAATCCCTCTGATAGTAAAATGCACACTAAAGTGAGTCAGCTCTTCATGTACTAAAATAGGCAATGATTTCAGCCAGACCCAGTTCATCGGCTTATTGCTGTTAACCCAGAAAATCTGTTGGGCGAGCGTCTGTTCCAGCGATTGTGTCACATTCAACAATTCCTGTTGATCCATCTGTAAATTAATCGCTTGTGTGATCTGCTGTCCTAACTGGTTATTCAATTGATTCAGTAACTCTCGACGAATTTCCAGCAATTGCCCTATCGCATTACGGATTTCTCCAACAGCTTCCTGAGATTCATTTTTTATATCATTGGCATGCTGATTCAGCAGTTGATTAATATAATCGTCCACTAAATAAAGTTGATCGCGCTGTTGTGCGATTTCAAACTGCTCCAGCCGTAAATCAGCAATCTTCGTAGGTAAATCCTTTGTCAGGACAGTTTGGGGAACCTTTAGCTGTTCCTGAAACAAAATGCGCGATAGCAATAAACTACCGCGTAACACCTTAACCTGTTCTTTTAAATCACGTTCAGACTGGATAGCTCTGTCTAAAAAATTCTTCACCTGAATTTTTTTCTTCACCAGCTGATTATTATCCCGTGTCGCCGCGACCAGACGCTCACTGAATTCACGGTTCACCATAATTTCTTCTCTGACCAGCGGATTAGACTGAATATGGGGACTGGTATCGTCTGAATTCTGGGCTTCTTTGGCAGTTTCCTCCGAATCAATTAAGTGCTTTCCATTGACCATATCCTGAATAAACTGGACATGCCGCTCTAATTGTTCAATCTGAAAGGAGGTATAATCGCGCTGTAACTGTAGAAGGGTTTGCAGCTGTGTATTTGCGCGCAAAGCTGATTTTTGATATTCCTTTTGCTGCGTCAGGAAAGCTTGCTCTACCTGTAATAATTCAATCTCAGTATGGCGAACGTCCGATTGCTCCGTAACAGCATTATTAAGTAAATTACGGAGTTGCTGTAATCTTTGGACATTATTAAACAGCAGATTTTGTGTCCGTTCAGGCTGCGTTTGCAACCCAATCAACTGACTATTGTAGTTAGCGAGGTTGTCCTGCGCCTTTTGTAAACTGTTAAGTGTAACACTCTGTTTAGATTCAAGTTGTTTCAGCGATAAAGTCGCCAGATTGTGCTTATATTCATCCTCATTTTGTTGAGAATTATTTTTCAGGCTCGCTAACTCAGCTGTGAGTAGTTGTGACTTCTGAGGTAATTGCTGTAAATTTTTTTCCAGCTGCTCAGAATCCTGCTGAATCTTCTCGATCTTATCAAAGAAAGAAAGTGCTTTTTCCAAATCAGCGATCGAGGCTCTCTCTTCAAGAGTATGCTCATTACGGTCCGTTAACACCTTAAGCTGATTCTGGATATCATCACGTGTTGGTACATCATTGCTGAATGCAGCCGAGGCCGGGTGAAGAAAAAACAGCAGAAAAAAAAGCAGGCTGATTAGACCCAGCTGGCGAAAATATAATATATCGGGCCTTTTGTTGCATGACAGACCCGCTTTGTTGAGTAAGACACTCAAACCGCGGTTAAATAGAACCATGAATTAATCTACTCATCGTTTACAGATAATGGAATGATAGCACTGAAGTACCGGCAATTCTGCTCGTTAAGAAAGAGCCATCACCATAATGTATAGATGCATAGCCTTTACTGCTTAATTATCTTTTTATTGGTTTCACTTACTCAGTACGATGCATTTTCAATGCGACGCAAGTGACGACTATATTTTAGGGTGTCAATAAAGCCATCCACCAGAGACTCAGATTGTGCCTGAATATTAAAACTCTCTGGTGCAAATAACCAATTTTCAAGCAACCCTGTCATTAATGCCCTTAACATGATGGCTGAACGCCTTATATCAAGATTATAAGGTAGCTCTCCTGACTGAATACACATAACCAACATGTCTTCTATTTTTTGATAATCAGAAATACAGACTTCTCTAATCTGTTCAGCTAATGAAGACATTTCTCCAACAAACTCACATTTATGGAAAAATATTTCCATTAATAAACGATTTTGAGAATCAGTCGTCATGACTTTTAGTAGAAAAATTAATATATATCGCAATACGAGGAGTGGATTATTAGGATATTTTGCCTGATACTCTTTCTCTAACGCGTCTATTTTGTTTGCTGGCATTTTGCACACAGCAAAAAGCAAATCAGTTTTATTTTTAAAGTGCCAGTAAATTGCACCTCGCGTTACACCCGCTGCAACCGCGATTTCAGACAATGATGTTGCAGACACACCACGCTCAGAAAAAACCTTTATCGCGGCTTCGATAATGTGTTGGCGGGTTTCGTTAGCTTGCTGTTTAGTTTTTCGTGCCATTTTCATGCCATAAACTTTGTTTTTGACTCAAGGCTGATTTACATACATTCATGTATGTTTGTACTATAGCACCGCTCATTAATGAAGTAATAATTTCACTCGTTAACGCTCATAAAGCTCGAGAGTTTACATTGAAAAATTGAGGTTTACTTATGCTAAAAAACAGAGGGGTTTTGCCTCTGGCCACATTACTGGTACTTTCAGGCAGCTTCATTCTCTCAGGATGTAACGATAATCAAAATACTCAGCAAAGGGCTGCTGGCGAGCAGGCTCCTGAAGTCGGTATCGTGACGCTCAAAGCTGAACCTCTGACAGTCATCACTGAATTGCCGGGTAGAACTTCAGCTTTCCGAGTTGCCGAAGTCCGTCCCCAAGTCAGTGGCATCATTCTGAAACGTAACTATAAAGAAGGTAGTGATATCACCGCCGGAGAATCACTCTATCAAATTGATCCAGCAAGCTATCAGGCTGATTACAATAAAGCCAAAGCAAACTTGGCCAGAGCGACAGCAAATGAAAACGTCGGCCATTTAACTGTTGAACGCTATAAGCCACTGCTGGGGACACAATATGTCAGTAAGCAGGAATTTGATAAAGCTAACTCTGATTACGCTCAGGCTGTCGCAGATGTTCAGTCTGCTAAAGCAGCGCTGGAAAGTGCCCGTATCAATTTAGCCTATACCAAAGTCACTGCGCCTATCTCCGGACGTATAGGTAAATCGGCAGTTTCTGAAGGTGCTTTGGTTTCTGCCGGTCAGACAACGGCACTGACGAGTGTTCAGCAATTGGATCCGATTTATGTTGATATCACCCAATCCAGTGATGATTATCTGCGACTTAAAAATGAAATCGCAAAAGGTACGATTCAGCGAGAAAACGGCAAGCCCAAAATTCATTTAGTCACAGATACAGGAATGGAATACAGCCAGACGGGCCACCTTGAGTTTTCTGATATTACCGTTGAGGAAACAACAGGCACCATCACAATGCGCGCAGTTTTCCCAAATCCGAATGAAGAACTACTTCCGGGTATGTTTGTCCGTACCAAGCTGGAGGAAGGTGTTCGCCATAATGCGATTCTGGTCCCACAACAAGCCATTTCCAGAACGCCTCGTGGGCAGGCAACAGCACTGATTGTTGATAAAGATAACAAGGTAGAATTGCGTTATCTCAAAGCCCCTCAGGCAATTGGTAATAAGTGGCTCGTCACTGAAGGGTTGAAGGCCGGGGATAAAGTGATTGTCACAGGTCTGTTTAAAGCTGCGCCGGGAGCTACTGTTCAGCCAACAGAAGTGGATCTGGATGCCAAACCTGAAACAAATAAAACTGAATCAGCCAAAAAATCTCAATAAAGGAGTTGGGGATTCATGCCTAAGTTTTTTATAGAACGACCAATCTTTGCATGGGTAATTGCGATTATCACCATGCTCGCTGGTCTGTTGGCGATAATGAAATTACCTGTGGAGCAATATCCTGCCATTGCTCCTCCATCGATTGTTATTTCGGCCACTTACCCTGGAGCTGACGCAATAACGTTACAAAATACGGTCACTCAGGTTATCGAGCAAAATATGAATGGTATCGATAACCTTGTGTATATGTCTTCCAACAGCGACTCAGCAGGCCGTACTAGTATCACTCTTACTTTTGAAGCAGAAACCAATGCTGATACAGCTCAGGTTCAGGTACAAAATAAACTACAGCAGGCGCTCCCTCTGTTACCTCAGGAGGTCCAACAACAAGGTGTTAGCGTTGAGAAAACAACCAGCTCATTTTTAATGGTTGCGGGTTTCATTTCTGAGAATAATACCATGTCTCAGGAGGACATTTCCGATTACGTTGGAGCCAATGTCAAAGATTCCCTGAGCCGCGTGGCTGGAGTGGGTGAAGCCATGCTTCTTGGTACTCAGTATGCCATGCGTATCTGGCTCGATCCCGATAAACTGGTCAACTATAAAATGACTGCGCTGGATGTCATGAAGAGCATTAAGGAGCAGAATAATCAGGTTGCCGCCGGACAATTAGGGGCAACGCCTTCTGTTCCCGGTCAGCGTCTGAATGTTTCTATTATTGCCCAGACTCGCCTGAGCTCTCCTGAGCAGTTTAGTCGGATCCTGCTGCGTGTTACTCCTGATGGTTCCAAAATCACTCTAGCCGATGTTGCCACTGTTGAACTCGGTGCCCAGCACTATAGTTTTCTTGCCCGATTTAATGGTAAACCGGCATCAGGTATAGGTATCAAATTAGCAACAGGTGCCAACGCGCTGGATACTTCTAAAGCCGTCAAGAAAGCACTGTCAGAGATGCAGCCTTACTTTCCGCATGGCTTAAATGTTGTGTACCCATATGACACCACCCCTTTCGTTAAGATTTCTATTTTCGAAGTGGTGAAAACACTGATAGAAGCTATCCTGTTGGTATTTGTTGTCATGTACCTGTTCCTGCAAAACTTCCGGGCTACACTGATCCCAACCATTGCTGTTCCGGTCGTATTGCTGGGTACATTTGCTGTTCTGGCTGCATTTGGTTATTCCATCAATACATTAACCATGTTCGCTATGGTATTGGCCATCGGTCTGCTTGTTGATGACGCAATCGTCGTAGTAGAAAACGTCGAACGTGTCATGCAGGAAGAAGGGCTTTCACCAAAAGAAGCAACAAAAAGATCAATGGGACAGATCCAAAGTGCTCTGGTCGGTATCGCGCTGGTTCTTTCCGCAGTATTTGTTCCGATGGCATTCTTTGGTGGCGCAACAGGGGCAATCTATCGCCAGTTCTCCATCACCATCGTCTCGGCAATGATCTTGTCTGTATTTGTTGCCCTGATCCTGACGCCAGCACTTTGTGCAACGATGCTTAAGCCGATTGCCAAAGGCAGCCACGGTATTCAGACAGGTTTCTTTGGCTGGTTTAACCGTTTATTCGAAAAAAGCACTCATCATTATACTGACAGTGTCGGGCGTATGCTGCGCGGTACAAGGCGTTATCTGTTGATTTATGTCGTGCTCATCGCAGGAACGGCTTTGTTATTCATTCGTATCCCGGCATCTTTCCTTCCAGAAGAAGATCAGGGTGTATTGCTGGCAATGGTTCAGTTACCTCCCGGCTCGACTCAGGAGCAAACACAGAAGGTACTGAATGAAATTAATGATTACTTCCATACCAATGAAAAAGACGTTGTTCAGTCTGTATTTACCTTAAACGGCTTTGGTTTCGCCGGTCAGGGGCAAAATATGGGGCTGGCGTTTGTCAGCTTAAAAGACTGGGATGAACGTAAGAAAGATAAAGATAAGGTTCCGGCAATTGTAAACCGAGCTAATATTCGTTTTTCACAAATAAAAGAAGGAATGGTATTCGCATTTAACATTCCGTCTATCGTGGAATTAGGCTCTGCCAGTGGTTTTGACTTCCAGTTAATTGATAAAGGAAACCTTGGGCATGAAGCACTGACAAATGCCCGTAATCAGTTACTGGGCATGGCGGCTCAAAATTCAGATATACTGACCGGTGTGCGTCCTAATGGTCAGAATGATACGCCTCAATATCGCTTCTACATTGATCAGGAAAAAGCAGAAGCACAGGGTGTCTCCATCAATGACATTAATATCACGCTCAGTACAATGTTTGGCGGTACTTATGTGAATGATTTTATTGATCGTGGCCGTATTAAGCAGGTCTACGTTCAGGCTGATGCCCGTTTCCGTATGCTGCCAAAAGATATTGCCAAATTATATGTCCGGAACCTCTACGGTGAAATGGTGCCATTTTCTACATTCATGGATACTACCAAAGAACCTTGGATCTACGGTCCTCCGCGCCTTGAACGCTATAACGGATTACCATCCATGGAAATTGTTGGTGAAGCCGTACTTGGAAAAAGTACTGGTGAAGCAATGGCTTTGATGGAAAAACTTGCGTCACAATTGCCGGCTGGTATTGGCTATGACTGGACGGGAATGTCTTATCAGGAACGACTTTCAGGTAATCAGGCTCCGGCTTTATATGCCCTGTCTCTGCTTGTAGTATTCCTCTGTCTGGCAGCCCTGTATGAAAGCTGGTCCATACCATTCTCTGTAATGTTAGTGGTTCCATTAGGTGTTATTGGTGCATTACTGGCAACCTTTATGCGTGGTATGGATAATGACGTCTACTTTAAAGTTGGTTTGCTGACAACAATCGGCCTGTCTGCAAAAAATGCCATCCTTATTGTTGAATTCGCCAAGGACTTGATGGAAAAAGACGGCAAAGGACTTATTGAATCAACGATGGAAGCAGTCAGAATGCGCTTACGCCCTATTCTGATGACATCTCTGGCGTTCATGTTAGGTGTCATGCCTCTGGTACTGAGCAACGGTGCAGGTTCCGGTGCTCAAAATGCCGTAGGAACTGGCGTACTGGGTGGAATGATTGCAGCGACATCTCTGGCAATTTACTTCGTCCCTGTATTCTTCGTTGTGATTAAACGCCGTTTTAGCAAGAAAAATGAGGATACTGAACACATTTCATCTCCTCATTAAATTCAATAAATAACTTTAAAGGCCACTCCGGTGGCCTTTAATATTGGACAAATGGCATTAGATGAAAAATTTTTTCACTGATATTTCAACAAAAGACAAACACTCTTACAGTAAGCAAAATAAATATTTATAAAAAATACCTTACATTTAAAAGTGATACCTTTACGTTTTTTATAATAAAGGGAAGATAAGTCGGGAACTTAGCATCTTTTTCTTCTGATTAGCCATTTAATGATAAAAAATGTTCCCCCACACTGATGACATATGCAATAATGGCATCACATTCATTTTTAACGCTGCAATACAATTCATATATAGGCCAAACCCAAGTTGCAAGCATAAAGCCAACTTATAAACACTATGATCGATAACTACGTGTAAGATGCTTATGTAAGTGAGTAATGCTAACAGCGCAGCCAGCAAAAAAGTAGCAATTTGAAAGAGGGTAGGTATATAATGATTTGCGTACCTATTGCTATAACATTCACTATATTAGTATAATTCAATATATTCAATGACACATGCGTTTACACCCACCTTTTAGCTGATAGCTAGCCTTTGGCCGAAGCCTGAAGTAAATTGGCAATCGTTTAAATGAACTGGTGGTGAACAGAAAAACAGAGTTTTATTATTAATAAATAATAATCATGTTTTGATAGGCTCAATTTTAAAAGAACGACTATAATAATTGATATGTATAAGCCTTAGTTCAAATAAGCCGTGCGTTGTTTACGGGAGGGTGTTTATGGATGAATATTCACCAAGAAGACATGATATTGCTGAATTAAAGTACTTATGTGAAAATTTAATTCACGAAGCATTTTCAGTGTTGAATCGCACTGATAATCATTGGATCAATGATCTGACTTCCGAAAAAAACTTAAGACTAAACGAATTGATTGAGCACATTACGGCGTTTGTCTGGGGTTTTAAAATTAAATATACTGATAACTACAATCTCAGTACCTTAATTGATAAATATCTGGATGAAACATATAATTTGTTTGGTAGTGATAAGATAAGCTTTGTTGAACTAACAAACTGGCAAAGAACAAACGAACACTTAACGAGTATTCTACTACATGATTTGAACGCTTCTTTAAGCAAAATCTGATAAATATATTCTTAACCATTTTTATACCAAATAAGATAAGGCGACCATGACTAAAACTGACTATCTGATGCGTTTGAGAAAATGCACTTCTATTGAAACGCTGGAACGTGTAATTGAAAAAAACAAATATGAGCTTTCGGACGATGAACTGGAATTGTTCTATTCCGCAGCTGACCACCGTCTGGCTGAACTGACCATGAATAAACTCTATGACAAAATCCCATCGTCTGTCTGGAAATTTGTTCGATAATACGTTGTCGTGATCAGATAGGAAGTAGTGAAGGCCGGTAACTATTATCGGCTCCCCATATATTGGTTATTTCTTGATTAAACTGAATATGGGATGAGAATAGCGGACCGAAAAAATGGGTGAGGGCTCTATCAGCGACATCCCAGCACACACATCCCCTGCTATGGCTGCTTCTTTCCAGATCTGACCAAGTTAACAAGTTAGCATTGCGGGAGAACCAATAGAGCCCTCATTGACGTTTGCTTTTAACTTCAAAGCGGCGCTCATTATCTTGCATACTATTAAAAATAGCAAGCCACTCTAGTCTAAATGTCTATTTATTAGACATAACACAGCCCCAGTGACAACTCATTTATTTTACTGAATCGCATTACCACAGTGCTAATTGCAGACTCTACACAAGAGCCAGAACGGTTATGTATCTTTTCTATACACAATGAATTTTGAAGTTCACCAATGGTGACCAAAGAGTCCCCCTACAACATAAATAACCGAACCGTATGTTGATACCAGAGTAAATGTCACCAACAAAAGAGGCAACCAGGAAAGGTGGAGAGTATAATTCATGAAAATTATAATCATGCTCTTAATTAAAATAACAAATAAAATAGTTTAATAAGATTACTCACTAGCGGCTTTCTATTTAAATAGATTTAATCACCACCATATTAAAAAAATGATATTTAAAGAATTACACTTAAAAAATTATTGCTCAAGCACAGTAAAACAATCATTAAACTAAATAACCAACCAATAAAAATGACTAATACGACTATAAGTGTAACAATCAATAAATAAATTCGGTAACATAAAATATCAATTTAAAATTATGTATATCAATGGATTTCATCAGTATTTCGGTAGCAAGGGAAAGAAGAGCTAACCGGAACCAACCAGAGGCTGGCCTCCGGTGAGAGGCTTAATCCTCTAATTAGTCTCTGGAAACATCGTAGACAGCTGTATGTTAAAAAACGGTAGTGGGAAAGAAACACATCAATTGTAGGCACTTTCTCCATGTGCAGTAATATCTAACCCTTCTCTTTCTGATTCAATACTGATGCGTAACCCGATTGCCTTATCAGCAATCTTGAATGAGAGATAAGCGGCTACAGCTGACCAGATAACACACACCAAGATGCTAACCGCCTGTACACCAACCTGCTTTAGCATCGTCATACCTTCCGAAAACCCGGTCCCGCCCAAAGTAGACGCAGTAAAAATACTCGTCAATAAACAACCAATAATGCCGCATACGCCATGAACACCAAAAACATCACAGACATCATCGACACGCAACCAGCGTTTTAATACAACCACACCCCATAAACCAGTGATACCAGCGATTATACCAATCACCAGAGCCCCCCCAATGCCAACAGTCGCAGCTGCGGGGGTTATGGCAACAAGCCCGGCAATACAGCCAGAGCATGCACCTAAAAGAGAGGGTTTATTGCGGAATACCCATTCTGAAAAAACCCATGACAACACGGCTCCTGCCGTTGCTGCCATTGTATTCACAAGTGCCAATGCTGCAATAGCATTTACCGCTCCAGCCGAGCCGACATTGAATCCAAACCAGCCAATATAAAGGATCGCCGTGCCAATAAAAGTCATAGGCAGGTTATGCGGTTTAAAGGATTCCTTGCCAAACCCAGAGCGTTTCCCTAGTAAGTAAGCACCAACTAAACCTGCAACAGCGGCGTTAATATGCACAACTGTTCCACCAGCAAAATCCAGAGCTCCATCCTGAGCCAGCCAGCCACCACCCCACACCATATGAACCATAGGAATATAAGAAGCAGTAAACCACAATACTATGAAAATCAGTAACGCAGAAAAACGGACTCTTTCACACAAGGCTCCAACAATTAAAGCCACAGTTATACAGCCAAATGCGCCCTGAAAAACGACATAAATTAATTGATAGAAACTACCACTTAAATCAGTGATGGATATATCTTTCAGCATAACTTGCTTAAACCCACCGAAAAAAGGGTTCCCGGCTTCAAAAGAAAGACTATAACCATAAATAATCCAAAGAACCCACACGAGTGAAAAACTGACAATCACTTGTGACATCAATGACAAAACATTCTTACGGCGCAACAATCCACCATAGAATAAAGCAATACCGGGTATAGTCATAAAAATCACAAGGATTGTATTTATCAACATAAATACAGTATCAGCTTTATCTACCGAATTTCCCGCCGCAAAAGCACAAGAAGGAACTCCAGCCACAATGCTGGCCATAATTAATTGCAGTTTTCTCATTTCTCTTCCCCCATTCACAATGCCGCATCATTAACTTCACCTGTCCTAATCCTGACGGCATGCTGTAATTCAAAAACAAAGATCTTGCCATCACCCATTTTTCCCGTAAAAGCAGCCTGCTTTATCACATGAATAATTTCTTCTACTCGTTCATCATGAGTGGCAATATCAAGTTTTACTTTTGGTAAAAAGTTGACACTGTACTCAGCTCCCCGATAAAGCTCTGAATGGCCTTTTTGACGACCAAAACCCTTTACTTCAGTGATAGTCATGCCCTGTATGCCTATCTCTGAAAGGGCTTCCCTTACCTCTTCTAATTTAAAAGGCTTAATGATGGTAGTGATCAACTTCATATCTCCCCCGTTTTTTATCTGTACTTACCAAATAGTATTTACAAGAATGAACTACAGGAGATAGTTGCAAAGGGAATGCCAAAAATTAAAAGTTATTTTTAGTCAAAGAGTTATAAATGAATTGTACTGAAAGAAGATGTAAGAACGGGAGTAACTTGTTCAGCCACTCCCGATATGCACACTAAATGTGCAGAGGTTCGTTTAATGTTTCGCCTACTTGTTGCAGCTGATACATTTGGTAATAACGGCCACGCCTTTCCAGTAGCTGTTGATGCTGCCCCTGCTCTACAATTGCACCACGATGCAGCACAAATATGGAATCAGCCTCAACAATCGTTGAAAGACGATGAGCTATAACTACCAAGGTTGTCTGTTTGCGGATCATCCGTAATGCCTGTTGAACGGATTGTTCTGTTCCTGAATCAATATTTGCTGTCGCTTCATCCAGAATCAGAATTTGTGGTGTTTGCACCAGGACACGGGCCATTGCCAAAAGTTGCTTTTGCCCAGCAGAAAGCGTATTCCCCTGCTCTCCCAGTCTTGAATAAATACCTTCCGGTAATTTTCGTACAAACCCAGCCAGTTGCACAACCTCCAGTACCTGCCAGACTTTTTCCTCACAAATATCTCGTCCTAACGTGATATTATCGAAAAATGAGGTAGCCAGAATAACAGGATCCTGCTGAACCATTGCCACACCATTGCGCAAGGTGGTATGGGAAAGAGAAAATACCGACCGCCCATCAAGATAAATTTCACCGCTTTGCCATGGGTAATACCCCATCAACAAATTAGCCAGTGTACTTTTACCACTGCCAGTATGCCCAACTAAAGCAATAAAACCCCGTGATGGTACATGCAGATTGATATTATCTAACACAACTTTGTCATTACGATAAGCAAAGCTTAAATTTTCAACATCAATTCTGCCGCTCGTTAGAATCTGTTTATCAACACCATACTGCTGCTGAGGGCTATCCATTAATTCAAAAACGCGCTCACCTGAAACCACCGCCTGCTGTAATAGCGACTGCTGCGCTGTCAGTTCAATCAGTGGCTCATTCAAGCGTCCAAGGTAACTGATAAATGCATACAATACCCCTACCCCAATAAAGTCTGTTCCCTGAAAACCAAACAACAGTAATAAACCACACAATACTGCAGCAGAAAACAGGCTCAACAAAGGCCTTAACAGAACGCCATCCAAACGCAACGCTTGCATTCGCGCCTGATAGTGAGCCCGGTTAGTAGCAAACAGTTTCTCACCAAAGCGCGCCTGCTGACGAAACTGCTGGATGACAGTCATACCATTAATGGCTTCATTAAAAACATTATTAATGTCAGCAAGGTACCCTCTTACCCGCCGAATAATAGGCGTACTGAAACGCTGATAAAGTATCATGACCAGAAAAACAGCAGGGAAGATAGTCAGCGCAACACTCGCCATACGCCAGTCTAAAAAGAACATTGCCATTAGCATTGCGGCAATCAGTGCAACACTACGAAAAACCGTAGGAATGACATTCACAAACAGATCTTTGATAACTTCCGTATCATTTGTCACACGGGAAATTAATTGCCCGACAGGTTGGCTATCAAAAGTACTTAGCGGCTGACGCAGAGCTGAATCCATAACATCTGTTCGAATTTGCTGCACTACTCCTACAGATGCCTGATTAAACAGTAGAGATTGGAAATAATGTAATGCAGCAGCCACCACCTGCAATATCAAAAATACAGCCGCAAGGCCACAGGCAATACCAAGCGGGATGTGGCCGGTTGAAACCATATTATCGATAAAATAACTGATGAGCATTGGACCACTGACTTCTGCCAGAGCAGCTACCCATAACATAATTACAGCCAGAACAATGGGCTTGCGATGATGTTTACTGTAAGACAGCAGGCGCTTTAAAGACGGCCAGAGTTTTCGTGTATTAGGCTTTTCCATACCAGTGTTACTCATATTCACCATCCAATGCAGCTTCAAGTTGTTGGTATTGGTACATTTCTGAATACCAACCAGATTGTGCAATGAGCTGTTTATGCTGCCCCTGTTGAGAAATCATGCCATTTTGCATAACCAGAACATTATCAGCTTCTACTAAAGCGGATAATCGGTGCGCACTGATAATAACAGTACGCTGTTGCCGCCATTGACTGAGGTTTTTCATGATCTGATGCTCAGTCTGGCCATCTACAGCAGAAAGGGCATCATCCAAAATCAAAATTTCTGCATCTAATAGAAGTGCTCTTGCGATAGAGATGCGTTGCTTTTGACCGCCAGAAAGCATCACACCCCGCTCTCCAACTTCTGTTTGATAACCTTGTGGTAACCGCAGAATATCATCATGAACATTTGCTAAACGGGCAACTTCCTCAATTTGTTCTTGAGTAGCATCTGGACGCCCTAAGGCAATATTCCCTGAAACCGTATCTGAAAACAAAAAAGGTGTCTGGTTCACAACAGCCAGCCGTGAGCGCCATTCATCCATCCTCAATGTAGAAACATTTTGGGACTGGAATAGAATTTCACCATCAGTAATATCAAACTGACGTTGCAATACAGCGAGTAATGTACTTTTTCCTGACCCAGTCGGCCCACAAATGCCTAATAACTGCCCCGGCAATAACTGAAAATAGATATTCTGCAAAACAGGTTCACTATAACCGGGATAAATAAAGGTGTTGATATTAGCAGTTAATGTGCCACGCACCGCAGATAAGGCGTGTGAACCGTCTTCAATCACCAAAGGCTCCTGTAACAGACTGAGAATACGCGTATATGCCGCACTACCACGCTCAACAATGTTGAACATCCATGCCAGCGCTAACATAGGCCAAATCATCAACCCTAAGTACATGACAAAGCTTGTCAGCTCTCCCAGTGTCAGAGAACCATTTACTACCATCCAGCTTCCTCCACCGACTGCCAGTAGGTTAGAAAAACCGATGGCAATAAAGATAGTGGGATCAAAACGAGCATCGACTCGTGCAACACGCATATTTTTGCGGCCAGCTTCGGTGGCTACTTCTTCAAACTGACTGGATTGTAGGTCTTCCAATCCAAAAGCTTTGATCATTCGAATACTGGTTAAACTTTCCTGAGCATGGTTATTCAGTGCAGAAAAAGCACCTTGGGCTAATTTAAAACGATGGTGAAGCTGTTGACCGTACCGTTTAATTACTAATGCCATAATAGGCATAGGTAGCAATGATAATAGAGTCAATTGCCAGCTTATCTCTACGCTCATCACAATAAGTACAGCGCATCCCATGACTAAGGCATCAACGAAAGTAAGTACTCCCTCACCTGCTGCAAAAACAACTCTATCAACGTCATTTGTTGACCGGGCAATTAAATCCCCCGTTCTGTGACGTAAATAAAATTCAGGATCCTGACGGCTCAATCTCTGGTAAAAATCACTACGCAGCTTAACAGCCAAACGATAGGAGGCTCCAAATAACCATACCCGCCAAACGTATCGCAGCCCATATATAGCTACGGCTATAACGAGCATGATGCCTATCCACATCAATAACTGATTGGATGACATTGTTTTGGTACTGACGCCATCAACAATAATTCCAACCAGACGTGGGGGAATTAATTGTAATATCGCAACCATCACCAGAAAAATAATGGCTCCTAAATAGCGGCGCCATTCACTAAGAAAATACCAACGTAATTGAGAAAATAATCTCACAAAACTATTCCCGAGGTAAAAAATGAAAGGATCAGCGCCCACTTCACCAAAGAGATTTTAGTCATTGTCTAATCTGGTATAGGTAACGCCGTTGTATATTTTATTTTTTCCATTGCAAAGTTTGAGGTTACATCTATCAAGCCAGGTATCCCATTAACCATGCGTTTGTAGAACCGATCATAACTTTTCATATCAACAACTTCTACATGCATTAAATAATCATATTCTCCAGCCATACGATAGAACGTTAAAACCTCCGGCATCTCTTTGACAAAAGTAACAAACTGCTCATACCACTCACTACTGTGTTGCTGAGTTTTTATCATGACAATCACAGTCAGGCCTAATCCAAGCTTCTCTCCATTAAGCAACGCAACTTTTCCAACGATATATCCTTCATCTTCAAGCCGTTTAAGACGTTTCCAGCAAGGTGTAGAAGTCAAATTAACGGCTTCTGCCAACGTATTCAAGGACAGACTACAGTCCTGTTGGAGCAGCTTTAATAGCTTGCGGTCTGTTTTATCTAACATACCTATATCCTGTAGAAAATTTTCCTAAAAATAAAGAACAGCTTCAAAAAGATAACAACCTATTTCTCCAAATGTAAGAGTATTCTATACATTGAAAATATATTTTACCCAGGGTCAATTTATGTCATCTTTATGGGCTGCTAATGCCATAAAATCTATTCAAGCTGATTATCAACGTAGTGCTGATACCCATCTAATTAAACTCAATCTACCCATGTTTCCAGAGATTGATCTGTATCTTAAAGATGAAAGTACTCATCCTACCGGTAGCCTTAAACACCGACTGGCTCGCTCACTTTTCCTTTATGCACTCAGTAATGGCTGGATAGATGAAGGAACACCCATTATTGAAGCCTCATCCGGCAGCACCGCTGTTTCTGAAGCTTACTTTGCCCGTTTACTTGGCCTGCCTTTTATTGCAGTAATGCCTACCTGTACAGCTAAACGCAAAATTCAGGAAATAGAATTTTACGGTGGAAAATGTCACTTTGTAGAACATTCAGCCCTGATTTATGAAGAGTCAGAACGTCTGGCAAAAGAATTGAATGGCCATTATATGGATCAATTCACTTATGCTGAACGCGCAACTGACTGGCGAGGTAACAATAACATTGCCGAAAGCATTTTCCGCCAGATGGAATTAGAGCCCTTTCCTGAACCGACTTATATTGTGATGGGAGCAGGAACTGGCGGAACCTCCGCAACACTGGGCCGTTATATGCGCTATCAGGGACACGCTACCAAGCTTATTGTTGTTGATCCTGAAAACTCCGTTTTCTATGATTGCTACCAACAGAATTGCCGACAAATCCGTAGCAGTACCAGCAGTAGAATCGAAGGTATTGGGCGCCCTCGTGCTGAACCTTCTTTTATACCCGATGTAATCAATGGCATGATGCAAGTTCCTGATTGTGCGTCTATCGCCACTATCCACTGGCTGGAAAAACTCATTGGCAGAAAAACAGGTGCCTCGACAGGAACCAATGTCTGGGGAGCTTTACAGTTAGCCAAGCAAATGCATGATAACAACCAGCAAGGTTCCATCGTAACTTTGTTATGTGATAGCGGCGAACGCTACCTTGATACCTATTACAATCCTGACTGGGTAAAAAATAATATCGGTGACCTCACGCAATATCTCACACAACTACCCAAATTAAATAGTTATGAGTAACATACCTTCTTCAATTTAAAAAGGTAGGTATCATGAAACGAGCCGTTGTTGTATTCAGTGGTGGGCAAGATTCCACCACTTGCTTAATTCAGGCACTCCGCCAATATGATGAAGTCCATTGTGTCACTTTTGACTATGGTCAACGCCACCGTGCTGAGATTGATGTTGCCAGCCGCATCAGTAAAGAGCTTGGTGCAGCCGCCCATAAGGTACTTGATGTTACTTTATTGAATGAGCTTGCAGTCAGCAGCCTGACAAGAGATAACATTCCTGTACCCGATTTTAGTGAAAGCGAAAAAAATGGCCTACCAAATACGTTTGTTCCTGGCCGCAATATACTGTTCTTAACTCTGGCTGCAATTTATGCATATCAGGTTGAAGCTGAAGCCGTTATTACTGGTGTTTGTGAAACTGATTTTTCCGGTTACCCTGACTGCCGTGATGAGTTTGTCAAATCCCTAAACAATGCAGTCTGTCTCGGCATCGCTCGCAACATACGCTTTGAGACTCCCCTAATGTGGCTCAACAAAGCAGAAACCTGGGCGTTAGCGGATTATTACCAAAAACTGGACTTTGTTCGTTCCCAGACTCTCACTTGCTATAACGGTATGCAGGGAGATGGCTGTGGTGAGTGCGCAGCCTGCCATCTTCGTGCTAACGGATTAAATGTTTATTTAAATAATGCCGAGTCGACAATGGCAGAAATGAAATCCAAAACGCAACTGAACTAATACAAATAATTCAGTCTATCAGTGGGAGATACCAGATATCTCTCACTTTACTGTTTCATTTTTAAACTCATTTAATCTTTCGCGTAATTCACCTTCAAGCACTAACGTTTGTTGTGTCTTTAAATCAACGCAAACAAATGTACTCAAAGCATCAGCGATAACCCTATTATCTCCTTTACGTATAATTTTCTGAAAAAAAGTACCACTTTTGTTACGTAATTCCTGCATGGATGAATGCACTTCCAATTCATCTCCTAGCACGGCTGGATGACGATAGTTAATATTAATATTGGCTACAATAAAAGCAACTTTATTATTATTTAACCACTGCAACGTGTCACTGTCAGAAAACAAATCCCAACGAGCAGCCTCCATAAACTCTAAGTAACGCCCATTATTTACATGTTGGAAAACATCAATATGATAACCTCTGACTTTGATAATTGTACTCATGACTCTTTTCCTTAAACTCATCTGACCAGAAAGTGATTAACAATAGCAAAACATTTTAATTACAATAATGTTTAATCAATGATTCTTGATCAGTATCACAGCCCCCTTGATAAGATCATTTGTGTATTTACCAAGAAGGCTTTTAATCAGTGGATTAATTTATCTCGATTTTTTTCTATAAATGCTGGACCAATACCTTGCACTTCCTGTAGCTGCTCAATGGCTGTAAATGAGCCATATTTTTCACGATACTCAATAATTGCCTGTGCTTTTTTGGCACCAACGCCATTAAGTTCTTTCGCTAATTGTTCAGCACTCGCTGTATTGATATTGACTTTTCCTGAAAGCGTTTTTTCTTCCTTGTTATTTAATTCACTTTTTTCAGCCGTTATCTTATGAGGGTCAGTTGGTTGAACCTGTGCTGTTTTATTAACAAGCTCTCCTGCTGCAACAGCATAAGACAATGGCATACTGATACCCAAAATAAGAAAAAATGAATTAAATAGTCCCTTTAGATACTTCATAAAAATTCCTCCATGTTTTGTTGACGGATAAAAGAGTGCCATAACAAAATTTCAACACAACAGGGAAGATCCAGATATGCGAAAGGCCACGAAAGTGGCCTTTTTCAATTACTATTTTGCAAGAGAAATTGCGAATAGCATCGCAATTTAATCAATTTGCCCTAATTTAATCTCAGCATTATCACGCAAATTATTGATCAGGGATTCAAACATAGTATTGCTAATCTGATACTGCTCCATCATCATTGCCTGTTTAATCTGCTCTTCCGAAATAGAGCCTGGAATGACTTTATCTAATTGAATCAGGACAGTATTACCAACTCCATCATACGCTAACCCATATACAGGTTTACCGTCTTTAGGGTGAGGCAGCGTAAATAATACATCAGTAACCGGACTGGTTTTACGTGCCATTATCGTTGGTTCACCAAACTGAATTCCTGCCGTTTTCAGTGCTTGATCGCCCTTGCCTGCTTTTAATGCTGTAAGCAGGTTTTCACTATCAACCTGTAACTGTTTTTCAGCTTTCTGACGTTTAACCAACTCAGTCACCTCAGTTTTGGCTTCTTCAAATGGCAAAATAGATTCAGGTTTAACCTCATCAACGCGAATGATAAAGGCCCTGTCACCATCAACAGATATCACGTCAGAATTGGTTCCTGAAGGGCTTTTATCATCAACCAAATTACCAAAGAAAATCGCCTGAACGACCTGACTGAAATTGATATCTGCCGGAACGTGGTCTCTATCAAACCAGTCAGTAGTGACTGCTTTATAACCTGCCGCCTGCTCTGCCGCTGCTAAAGACTCATTATCATTGGCTGCAGCTTCACTCACTTTTCTCTGTAATGCATAAAATGCATCAATCGCTTTTTCCTGCTTAACCGTTTTCTCTATGGCTGAACGCTCATCAGCAAGTGGCTTCACTACCTGAGGCTTAATATCATCCAGACGGAAAACTGCATAACCATTAGACAATTTTATAACAGCAGAAAGTTGCCCTTTTTCTGTTAAATGAGCTGATTTGATTTCGTCAGGTGAGGAGCTATCTTCCATCCAACCAAGATCCCCTCCTTGTTTAGCAGAATATTTATCTGTTGATTTTTCTTCTGCTAATTTGCTGAAATCAGCTCCTTTTTTCAATTCATCCAGAGCCGATTTTGCATCAGCTTCAGATGCCAGCTGGATAAGACTGTATTTCTTTCTTTCTGGCTGCGTATATTTTGACAGGTTGTTTTTATAGTACTTTTCAATATCAGCGTCAGTCACGGTAACATTTTTCAGTTCATCCGCAGCATCCATCTTGATGTAACTGATTTTGACTTTCTCAGGAACAGTGAAATGCTTACTGTTCATATTGTAGTAATTTTTCAGCTCTTGATCTGTCACAGACTGCTGTGCTTCAATTGATTTCAGTTCAAGAGTTGCCAGACGAGCCGTTCTTTCCTGTAGTGATAACTCAGCAAGCTGCTTAATTTCTGCTGGTAAAGCAATTTCGGTACTCATTAATATTGTACGCAGCTGGCGGGAAATCAGATCCTGCCGAATCTGCTCCGCATAATTATCCGGATTCAGGCCGGCGTTTGTGAGCACCTGTAAATATTTTTCGTTATCAAATTTACCGTCAGTCTGGAAATAACTCTGCTTACGGATTTCTTCCTTTACCTGTTCGTCGCTAGCTGATAATCCCAGCTTATTTGCATATTGTTCAAGCAAAACGGTATTGATAATACTGTCCAGTGACTGGCGTTTCAAAGCTCTCACTTCCTGCTCATTACTTAGCAGGGCAGAGAATTGATCTCCCAGCCTTTCTTGTAGTGACATTTTATCTTGTTGAAATACCTGCTCTAACTGAGCACGACTAATGGTTTGACCATTCACTTTGGCAGCATAATTACCGCCTTCACTTGACAGGTAGCCTGTTAAACCCGTCACCAAAAAGGTCAGGATAATTAGAGCCAACACGATTTTAAGCACTGGGCCATTTGCCGCTGTGCGTAGGTTGTCCATCATAAAGACGTAAAACTCCGCTTTAGTGAAAAAGAAACTGCCATATTACGCTAATTCGAACGCTAAGAGAAAAAAAGCGCATCAATCAAGTGACGCGCTTATATTTTAACCTATCGATTCCAGCCAGTCAGTTTAATCTGCACGGTACTTACAAATGACAGCTTTGTTTGACGACATCTTGAACCCATAGGGTATAACTTTAATGGTAAATAAGGTGGCTATGTAACAATTACCCGTTAACAGCATCTTTTAAGCCTTTTCCGGCACGGAAAGCAGGTACATTTGCTGCTGCGATTTTGATTTCTTTGCCTGTCTGAGGGTTACGTCCTATGCGAGCGGCCCGCTCACGTACAGTAAATGTACCAAACCCTACTAAAACGACATCATCACCGCCTTTCAATGCTCCAGAAACTGAAGAAATGAATGCATCTACTACACGCCCGGCTGCTGCTTTAGAGATATTCACATCAGCAGCAATTTTGTCGATCAGTTGTGACTTATTCACGCTTATCATCCCCATTTAGTTTTACTATCGTAACAAACGCCTATTTATAACGGCTAACACGACAGTCTTGCCGTTATATCAATCAATTCCAGTATTAGCAAGAAATCATAGAACAGCAAAATATTTAATCAGATCTTTAGATTAAGATAACTTAATGAGACAAAAAAAGGCTGGCAAGCCTGAATTAGCTTACCAGCCTTATTTTCATACATAGTCTTGATTCAGCTCACTATTTTTGTACTACTTTAGTGATACCACCTCTGCACCAAATGCAGGCTCCTGCAAAGCAATAGTCAAAACATCTTCTATACGCTTAACAGGGTGGATTTCCAAATCCTGAATCACGTTCTGAGGAATTTCTTCCAGATCGCGTTTATTCTCATCAGGGATGATGACCGTTTTAATTCCGCCACGATGAGCTGCCAGCAATTTTTCTTTCAAACCACCAATAGGCAGAACGAGCCCACGCAGCGTAATTTCACCAGTCATCGCCACATTGGCATTAACCGGATTACCAGTCAGGCAGGAAACCAGCGCTGTACACATTGCGATACCTGCACTCGGGCCATCTTTAGGTGTTGCGCCCTCAGGCACATGAACGTGAATATCGCGCTTTTCGTGGAAATCAGAACTGATGCCCAGCTTATCCGCGCGAGCCCGGACTACTGTCAACGCAGCCTGAATGGATTCCTGCATGACTTCTCCCAATGAACCGGTGTAAGTCAATTTGCCTTTACCCGGAACACTGGCTGTTTCGACGGTCAGTAGATCGCCACCAACTTCAGTCCATGCAAGCCCGGTTACCTGGCCAACACGGTTTTCGGTGTCAGCACGACCATAATCCACTTTCTGAACACCCAGATAATTTTTCAGGTTTTCAGCATTGATCTCGATATGCTTAAGCGCTTTATCCATCAACAATGCCTTAACCGCCTTACGGCACAGTTTGGAAATTTCACGTTCCAGACTACGCACACCGGCTTCACGGGTGTAATAACGGATAATGCCGAGAATCGCACCATCATCGATGGTCAGTTCGTCTTTTTTCAATGCATTGCGTTCAATCTGTTTAGGTAACAGATGGCGCTTGGCAATATTCAGTTTTTCGTCTTCGGTGTAACCTGACAAGCGGATCACTTCCATACGATCCAGCAAAGGTGCCGGAATATTCATGGAATTGGATGTCGCCACAAACATCACATCAGACAGATCATAATCCACTTCAAGATAATGATCGTTAAATGTCACGTTCTGTTCAGGATCAAGAACCTCCAGCAAAGCCGATGCTGGATCACCGCGCATGTCAGACGACATTTTGTCAATTTCATCTAACAGGAACAGTGGGTTTTTAACCCCGATTTTAGACATTTTCTGTATTAACTTACCCGGCATTGATCCGATGTAAGTACGACGATGTCCACGTATTTCTGCTTCATCACGTACTCCACCCAGTGCCATGCGGACGTATTTACGGCCAGTTGCACGAGCAATGGAACGCCCCAGTGAGGTTTTACCCACACCCGGAGGCCCAACCAGACAAAGTATTGGTCCCTTGATTTTACTGACTCGACTTTGTACTGCCAGATATTCAAGGATACGCTCTTTGACTCGTTCCAGACCGTAGTGATCGGTATCCAGTATTTCCTGAGCTTTTACCAAATCTTTTTTCACTTTGCTGCGTGCGTTCCATGGAACCTGCACCATCCAGTCAATGTAGCTGCGCACAACCGTCGCTTCCGCTGACATTGGGGACATCATTTTTAATTTTTGCAGCTCAGCTTCTGCTTTTTCCCGTGCCTCTTTAGGCATCTTGGCATTTTCGATCTTACGTTTCAGCGTCTCATATTCGTCAGGCGCATCATCCATCTCACCTAATTCTTTCTGAATCGCCTTCATTTGCTCATTCAGGTAGTATTCGCGCTGGCTTTTTTCCATCTGTTTTTTAACGCGATTACGAATTCGTTTTTCTACCTGTAGCAGATCGATTTCTGATTCCATCATTGCAATCAGATATTCAATGCGCTCAACAACATCAGACATTTCTAAAACAGCCTGTTTGTCATTGATTTTTAATGGCATATGAGCAGCAATGGTATCAGCCAGTTTTGCGGCATCCTCAATACTGTGTAGTGATGTCAGCACTTCCGGCGGGATTTTTTTATTCAGTTTGATATAGCCTTCAAACTGATTAATCGCAGTTCTTACCAGAACTTCCTGCTCGCGCTCATCAACGATCGGGGAGTCCTGATATTCAACCTGCGCATAAAAGTATTCACCGTTATCTGTCAGTGTCGTAATACGGGCACGCTGCAAGCCTTCAACCAGAACCTTCACTGTGCCATCTGGTAATTTCAGCATCTGTAGAACAGAAGCCACTGTACCTACGGAGAATAGATCATTGACTCCCGGTTCATCAGTGGATGCTTCTTTCTGCGCTACCAACATGACCTGTTTGTCATGATCCATTGCTGCTTCCAGACAATGAATCGACTTCTCTCGCCCAACAAACAGAGGGATCACCATATGTGGGTAAACCACTACATCGCGCAAAGGCAATACAGGGATTTCTATGCGTTCGGAACGCTCAGGATTCATAGAGCTCTCTCTTCGTTTAGCTTTCGCCAGTTTTTAGGAATCTCGTGAAACACGGTTTTCACGAGTTTCACTTCAAAGAATATAAAATATATGGGGACAGGAATCCGACATTCAATAGCCTGAGTCTGCAAAAAGCAAAATGAGGGAGAATCCCTCATTTTATTTTTTCAATGCGAATTGATGGCCGGTACTTCTTACCCTATTTTCATCACTCACCAGAAACTTGAGCATCCGGTTTGCTATATATCAATAATGGTGCGGATTTATCTTCAACAACCGTCTCATCAACGACAACTTTTTCTACATGTTCCATTGATGGGAGATCGTACATTGTGTCCAATAAAACACCTTCCACAATTGAGCGAAGACCACGAGCACCCGTTTTACGCACCATTGCTTTTTTAGCAATCGCTGTCAGAGCTTCTTTTCTGAATTCCAGCTCAACGCCTTCCAGATTAAATAAAGCCTGATACTGTTTTGTCAACGCGTTTTTTGGCTCTTGCAGAATCTGGATTAAAGCTTCTTCATTAAGTTCACCCAGCGTTGCCACAACCGGCAGACGGCCAATGAACTCAGGAATCAAGCCGAATTTGATTAAATCTTCCGGTTCAACCTGAGCAAGCAAGTCACCTTCAGTTGCTTTCTCTGATTCACCTTTAACTGTAGCACTAAAACCTATTCCGGAGCTGACATTCAAACGCTGGCTAACAACCTTGCTCAACCCGGCAAATGCGCCGCCACAGATGAACAGAATTTTAGATGTATCAACCTGAAGGAACTCCTGCTGTGGATGCTTACGACCACCCTGAGGAGGAACAGCTGCTACTGTGCCTTCAATCAATTTCAACAGTGCCTGCTGAACGCCTTCACCTGACACATCACGTGTTATTGAAGGATTATCAGATTTGCGGGAGATTTTATCTATTTCATCAATATAAACGATACCACGCTGCGCTTTCTGTACATCGTAGTCACATTTTTGCAAAAGCTTTTGAATAATGTTTTCTACGTCTTCCCCAACATAACCTGCTTCAGTCAGGGTCGTAGCATCAGCCATGGTAAATGGTACATCTAAATAACGGGCAAGTGTTTCTGCCAGCAAAGTTTTACCGCTACCGGTTGGCCCGATTAGCAGAATGTTACTTTTGCCTAATTCCACACCGTTATTAGTATCCCCATTACGCAGGCGCTTATAATGGTTATAAACGGCTACCGCTAGTACTTTTTTCGCCATTTCCTGACCGATGACATAATCATCCAGATGTTGGCGAATTTCATGAGGGGTAGGCAATGTACTACGCTCACGATGTGGTACTAGCTCTTTAATTTCTTCGCGAATGATATCATTACATAAATCGACACATTCATCGCAGATATACACTGACGGGCCAGCTATTAATTTCCGGACTTCATGTTGGCTTTTCCCGCAGAAAGAGCAATACAGCAGCTTTCCTGAACCGTCTTTGCGCTTATCTGTCATCAGTCAACCTCACTTTATGAGCTGTTATCCCAGTCTATCTGGCATAACAGAAAAAACGCTGTCATTACTCTGCATAATCAGGTGATTGTACAAAAATTCACCTTTAAATTATAGTGTTGGAGTAATAAATTAATTATCAATAAATTAGTTGCGCTGGGTGAATATGCTATCAACCAATCCGTATTCTACGGCTTCCCCGGCTGATAAGAAACGATCACGTTCTGTATCTTCGACTATCTTCTCAAGCGATTGCCCCGTATGTTTTGCCATCAACTCATTCATACGTGCTTTAACTTTGAGTATTTCCTGCGCATGGATTTCAATATCTGTTGCCTGCCCCTGAAACCCACCTAATGGCTGATGGATCATCACTCTGGAATTTGGCAAACAGAAACGTTTCCCTTTAGCACCAGCAGTTAACAGGAACGCACCCATTGAGCAGGCTTGCCCCATACAAATAGTACTCACATCTGGCTTAATAAATTGCATGGTGTCATAAATAGACATACCAGCTGTGATAACCCCACCCGGCGAGTTGATATATAAGTGAATGTCTTTTTCTGGGTTTTCTGCTTCCAGGAAGAGCATCTGAGCGACAATTAAGTTCGCCATATGGTCTTCTACCTGGCCAGTCAGAAAAATAATTCGATCTTTTAATAAGCGGGAATAAATATCAAATGCACGTTCCCCACGTGCTGTCTGTTCAACCACCATCGGCACCAAAGACATGTTAGGTGCATATTGATCTTGCTTGCCACTGTATGACATTTCCGTCTCCTAATAGAACTCACGCTGGTGCCATTCATAACTGATTCTACTTGAGATAAGCGATGATGACCATGATCCAAAGTTAACTAACAGAGGGCTTCCCTCTATAAAAAGTAGTAAGCCATTACATAATAGTAAGAAAGGATATGAGGTTAAATCTGTTTTTTTCAAGGACAATAAAAAAAACCCGCAAGCTACGCCTGCGGGTTTGCATTACTGAGAGAAGAATTCATCATCTCAGGTAATCAATAAATGAAACTTATGCCATTTGATTCTGATTCATCAGATCATTAAAGCCAGTTTCTTTTTCAGAAACTTTTGCTTTACTCAGAACCAATTCAACAGCTTGCTCTTCCAGAGCAACGTTGCGGATGTTGTTCATCATTTCTTTGTTTTTGCTGTAGTATTCAACGACTTCTTTTGGATCTTCATATGCAGAAGCCATTTCTTCGATCAGCGCATTAACACGCTCATCATCAACTTTCAGCTCATTGCTGCTGATAACTTCACCTAACAGCAGACCAACAACTACACGGCGTTTTGCCTGCTCTTCGAACAGCTCACGAGGCAGTTCCAGAGCCTGCGCTTCATTACCACCGAAACGCTGTGCCGCCTGACGACGCAGTACATCAACTTCGCCATCAATAGCTGCAGCAGGAACGTCGATTTCGTTAGCCTTAACCAGACCATCCAGAACCTGAGTTTTAATGCGGTTACGTACTGCATTTTTCAGTTCACGTTCCATGTTTTTACGAACTTCTGCGCGCAGACCGTCAACTGTCGCTTCGGTAATACCAAAACGCTTGATAAACTCTTCAGTCAATTCTGGCAGTTCACGCTGTTCAACTTTCTTCAGGTTAATTGCGAATTTAGCCGCTTTACCTTTCAGGTTTTCAGCATGATAATCTTCAGGGAAAGTCACATCGATAGTGAATTCGTCGCCCGCTTTGTGGCCAACAACACCTTCTTCGAAACCTGGGATCATGCGGCCTTGGCCCATTGCCAGAACGAAGTCTGTTGCTTTACCGCCTTCGAACTCTTCCCCGTCCACAGAACCATTGAAATCGACAGTTACGCGATCTTCTGCAGCTGCTGCTTCATCGGTTTCTTTCCAGTCAGCCTGTTGTTTACGCAGAGTGTCCAGCATAGTGTCAACGTCTGCATCTTTCACTTCAACAACTGGTTTTTCAACTTCGATTTCTTCCAGGCCTTTCAGTTCGATTTCTGGGTATACTTCGAATTCAACTGCGTAAACGAAGTCTTCGCCATCTTTGAACTGTTCTGGTTTGTAGCTTGGTGCACCAGCCGGATTAATTTTATTCTCAATGATCGCATTGATGAAATTACGCTGCATCAGATCACCCAGTACATCCTGCAGGACAGAGGCGCCATAACGCTGCTGAACGATTTTCATAGGTACTTTACCTTTACGGAAACCGTCAATACGTACTTTTTTCGCTACATTAACCAGCTCACTGCTAACTGCTTTTTCAATGTCGGCAGCAGGAACGGTGATTGACACACGACGCCCTAGGCCTTGAGTTGTTTCAACAGAAACTTGCATCTTGTTACCTCAAAAAAATCATAGTGCTCGGTCAACTTCAGAATGGTACAACGCCTGATACGGGCAAATTGCAGCACTCTTCAAGAACCGGGGTGGTCGCATTTAAAAAACCGAGAATCCCTGTGATCAGAAGCGCCCCGAAACTATTGTAAAAATTTAGACGCAGCATTATAGCGATGCAGACAGTATGAGTCGAGAATTGCTGGCAAAAGCGTGCAATATTCGTTGACTTATGTGATAAGCATTGCTCAATAACCACATCATGTCATTGGTTATTCGATATGAATATCCCTATAAACTTCAAGATAGAGCGCGATGGCAAGAGAATTTCCTTGATTACATAATGCATGATGTAACCGGGTGGGCATACATAACCAGCAACGCTATAACTTAAAATGACGGGTATAAACAAAAATACAGCCCGAAGGCTGTAGTTTAACGTGAAAACCAAATTAATTAAAAAGTAAGTACAAGCTCTCTACTCTGTAAAATCATGAAGTCGTCGCCGTTCCTCCCCGGCATGCTGGCGAGTTCAGAACAGTATCTTCCAATTCCATCCACTCTTTTTCTGTATATGTGTGAAGTGCCAGGGCATGTACTCCTCCAGCCATTTCATTAACCAGGGTGCTGTATACTGAGCGATGACGGTTAAGCATCCTCTGATCAATAAATGCATTACTGATTACAATGATTTTAAAATGGCTTTCAGAACCTGCTGGTACATTATGACGATAACTTTCATCAATAACTTCCAGATGAGAAGGCTTAAATGCCGCCCGTAACTTTGTTTCTATTTCCTGACGAACCATCTCATTCTCCTTAGTCACCAAAGGTTATTAATCAACCATATATTGATTTTAGTTTATTTCCCGCGATTTATAGGATTCAAACATCTAATTATCTTAAACCAAATACATTTTGTTTATTTCCCTATATCTTTCAATTAGTAAGCATTAGGGATATGCCACTACCTATCGCAGTGTTATGATTGCAACGGTTTGTACTACCTGTATTACTATACCGGGTATCCGTATCCAGAATGAGACCATTTACATGCTAAAGAAAATACTTATTCCACTTACCGCACTGCTCTTTTTAGCCAATCTGACTGGCTGTGCAACTCCCAGCAATACACTCGCTATTCAGCCTAAAATCGCCCTGCCATCAGCAGACCCGACGATGAAAGCTATCACAATCAGTATTAGTGGGGTCGACCAGCGGCAATCTCAAGCCCTGGCTCAAGTAAACCGGGATGCAAAATTAGTCACGCTGCTACCTTCACGCGATTTACGCTTTTTACTGCAAGAAGCACTGGAAAAGCAAATGGTCGCTCGTGGTTATATGATTGGCTCTCCGGCTAATGCCAACTTGCAAGTTGTTGTCAATCAGCTTTATGCCAATGTTAAAGAAGGCAGTTTACGTCACGATATTTCAGCAAAAGCAGAAATTTCAGTGATTGTTTATGCTCAAGATGGCAGTAAACAAATCAAGAACTATCGCACCAGCTATAATGTTCAGGCTCCATTAAGTGCAACTAACGCAAAAATTGCTGATGCTGTTAATACTGTATTATCGGATGTTATCGCAGATATGGCCCAAGATTCGTCAATCAGCACCTTCATCAAACAAAACGTTCGCTAACAGAATATGAATATGCTTTCTGCCTGATTCTATTGAAGTGACTTTCGGTAGACTATAGGCAGAAAGTATTGGAGGGGCTTATGGCAAATCATGCTCTTAACTTATCAGCAATACGTAACTATCGCATTCTTCTTTTACTGGGTTTCGCATCAGGCCTTCCTCTTGCTCTTACAGCAGGAACATTACAGGCATGGATGACAGTGGAAGATGTTGATATTAAAACTATCGGCTTTTTCACTTTAGTTGGTCAGGCCTACGTCTTTAAATTTCTCTGGGCACCTGCCATGGATCGCTATTCTCCTTCATTTCTGGGACGGCGACGTGGGTGGATGCTTGTTACCCAGCTTTTTCTTATTATCAGCATAGCAGGGATGGGATTTCTGAATCCCTCACAACATTTATGGTGGTTAGCCGCATTAGCAGTTGCTGTCGCCTTCTTTTCTGCTTCTCAGGATATTATTTTCGATGCCTATAAAACCGACCTGCTTCAACAGGAAGAGCGCGGTGCCGGAGCTGCGATTTCTGTATTGGGCTACAGGTTGGCAATGCTGGTTTCCGGCGGTTTAGCCCTATGGGTAACAACTTATATTGGCTGGAATAGTATGTACTGGCTTATGGCCGGTCTGATGCTGATTGGTGTTTATGCTACTCTTACGGCTAAAGAACCCCAAATAGATACAGCACCACCAAAAACGTTACATCAAGCCGTCGTAGAACCTTTATTTGATTTTTTTAGTCGAAATAATGCCTGGCTTATTCTTCTACTAATTGTTATGTATAAATTGGCTGATGCTTTCGCCCTCTCCCTCAGCACCCCTTTTCTTATCCGAGGAGTTGGTTTTAATCCAGCCGAAGTTGGTATGATCAATAAAACCCTTGGGCTGGCCGCTACCATTATAGGAGCACTATATGGTGGTTATTTAATGCAAAAGTGGAGTCTGTTCCGTGCATTGATGATCTTCGGGATCCTGCAAACCATTTCGAATTTCGGTTATTGGATACTTGCCGTCACCCCCAAAGATATTTATGTCATGGGGGGCGCTATATTTCTGGAAAATATCTGTGGTGGTATGGGCACAGCAGCATTTGTTGCCCTACTCATGACACTTTGCAATAAGTCTTTTTCAGCGACACAATTTGCTCTTCTTTCAGCTTTATCTGCGGTAGGACGAGTGTATGTTGGCCCGGTTGCAGGCTGGTTTGCTGAAGCTCATGGCTGGCCAATGTTTTATCTGTTTTCCATTGTGATTGGATTTCCGGGCCTGGCTCTACTGCTGGTTTGTCGTAGTACACTAGCTTATACCCAAAAAACGGATAGTTTTATTCCCCGGACACTATTCAGCCGCTATTATCGGCTGGCCTTCCTGACGATGACTCTGGCTGCACTTATTTTTGTTGCCTGGCTGATTATAAATAGCCTGTTGTTTGTAATAACACATATTGTCACTTTGGTGCTTTTCATCTCTCCACAATATATCGATATTTTTAATAACATAAGTGACTTTATATACCCTATGTTGTCCTGGAGCGTTGTCATTGGTGTCATAGGATTACTGCTAGGTGGTATTCTGGACTACATCGCATTGAAAAAAAGCAAATTTGCTTAAAATTCTCACCACTACAACAAAAGGCTGACAAAGTTCAGTCTTTTGTTGCTCTTATTTAGTGATTATTATCACAATAATAGTAAAAAATTAAAATTATGTGACCCAAGAAACATCTTTTCTAGAGGGGGAACATTTATATTTGTACTAATAAATATTATTATTCTCACGTTCACATTTATTTTGTTTCGAACTATCCAAAATATCTTTATTTATCTAAAGCCATATAAAGGGAATTTATGAAAAGACATATTTTGACACTCACAGCAGTTGCTGCCGCCTTGGTTTCTGCTTCAGCCAGCGCGGATTACCAGTGGGGGTTTGCCAATGTCAGCATGAACTACCTTGACTGGAGCAAACACACAACACACAAAACCGGGCAGTCTTCTCACAAAGATGATTTCGCTTATATGGAACTAGAAGGTGGAGCAGGCTTCAGCTGGGGAGAGCTATATGGTTTCTTTGATTTAGAGAATCCATTTAACAGCAAGACTGCACAACCCGGTGATAACCTACGATACGCCTTCAAAACAACAGGCCGTTATTATCTGGGAGAAACAGGTTTTAATCTTTACGGACATGTTTACGGAAGCTACTCTCTTCCCGGAAATGGCGGAAACTTCCATGAAGTCAATACACTCTATGGATTAGGTTATAATACAACCTTCGCAGGTCTGTGGTTCAAACCGTTCGTCGCTTTAAATTATACCGACAACAAATTCTACTCAGGAAACAACGGTTATGTTGTAGGCTGGGTTGCCGGATACGATTTCAACCTGTGGGAACAAAAATTCAGCGTCACAAACTGGAATGAAATTGAATTAAACCGCAATAAGCGTTACGGCAACGGTGGCCCTGACGGAGTCAACGGCGCAGTAGGGTTATGGTGGAATCCACTCCCTTCTTTTACTGCCGGAATTCAATACCGTTATGCTGACAATAAATTAGGGGAAGATTTCCTTCAGGATGGTATTGTTTACAGTGTAAAATATAACTTCTAATAATTAGTTTAACTGGTGAACAGTTCAAAACTGTTCACCAAGATTAAAAGTCATGATTTATTTACTGAAACATTGTCTGTTTAAAAACGTTACCTGTAATTTTCATTAAGAAAACTTTATTTAAAAATAGATGGTTATATAAAAAATATTGCCTATTTTGATTTATTGGATACAATAACCACCCGAAGTTAACTTTTTGTTAAATCTCATATTGCATGTGATCCCTCTAGCATAAAAAGCCTACAAGCCATCCTGCTTCTATTACAATTGTTTACACTCCGGTAACCTTACCGTAGAATGCCCGCACTGATGAAACGACAATAAAGCTTTTGTTATCTGGGGTCGCTCTAATGAGACTTATGAAATACAAAAAAACTATTGGGTTATCGTCACTACTCGCAGCCACTTTAATGCTAAGTGGTTGTGATATGGTATTGATGAATCCCAAAGGGGCGATCGGCGTTGAGCAAAAAACGCTGATACTGACAGCGTTTGGCCTGATGCTGATCGTTGTTATCCCGGCTATCGTAATGGCAATCGTCTTTGCTTTACGTTACCGGGAAGCCAACAAATCTGCAACCTATCGTCCAAACTGGGCACACTCAAATAAAATTGAGCTTGTTGTCTGGACCGTGCCTATCCTGATTATCATCGTATTGGCCACGATTACATGGAAAACGACTCATGAGCTCGATCCATATAAGCCACTGGACAGTGATGTGAAGCCGGTAACGATTGAAGTTATTTCCCTCGACTGGAAATGGCTGTTTATCTATCCGGAGCAGGGTATTGCAACCGTAAATGAAATTGTATTCCCTAAAGATGTGCCAATTAACTTCAAAATCACCTCTGACTCTGTGATGAACTCTTTCTTCATTCCACAGTTAGGCGGTCAGATTTATGCAATGGCAGGTATGCAGACAAAACTGCACTTGATTGCTAACTCAGCAGGCAAATACGATGGCTTCTCAGCCAGTTACAGTGGACATGGCTTCTCTGGCATGAAATTCACCGCAACTGCAACTGAAGATCGTGCTGGTTTTGAAGAGTGGGTACAAAAAGTTAAAGCGTCACCTAAAACTCTGGACACAGTGCAGGCATTCAATGCATTGGCAAAACCTAGCCAGAACAACCCAGTTGAATACTTCTCAAGCGTGAAACCAAAACTGTTCCAGGAAACTATCGCCAAGTTTATGGGTGATATGGGTCATGGTGGTATGTTTGGTATGTCTCACGGCAAAACAGGCCATGACAAAGCAGAACATGGTGAAGCTGCGGGTCATAATATGAATATGAGTCAACCGGCTCATGCAGGTGTTGAGGAATAAAGACATGTGGGGAAAATTAACACTTGATGCGATCCCATTACATGAACCCATTATTGTGGTTACTTTATTGGGGATCCTTCTCGGGGGACTGGCAGTAGTTGGTTCCATAACTTATTTCGGCAAATGGAAATGGCTCTGGAGCGAATGGTTGACAAGTGTCGACCATAAAAAAATCGGTGTCATGTATATCGTTGTTGCCATGGTAATGATGCTGCGTGGTTTTGCTGACGCCATCATGATGCGTGGACAGCAAGCCCTGGCTTCCGCTGGTGAAGCAGGTTTCCTGCCCCCGCACCATTATGATCAAATCTTTACCGCGCACGGCGTAATCATGATTTTCTTCATGGCGATGCCTTTCGTTGTTGGTCTGATGAATATCGTGGTTCCTCTACAAATCGGGGCACGTGACGTCGCATTCCCATTCCTGAACTCCCTGAGCTTCTGGTTGTTTGTTGTGGGTGTCGTTCTGATCAACCTCTCTCTGGGGGTCGGCGAATTCGCACAAACTGGCTGGCTGGCCTACCCACCTCTATCCGGTCTGGAATACAACCCGGGAGTTGGTGTTGATTACTGGATATGGAGTCTTCAGCTCTCCGGTGTAGGTACGTTGCTGACAGGTGTTAACTTCTTCGTGACCATCCTGCGTATGCGTGCGCCAGGTATGTCCATGATGAAACTGCCTGTTTTCACTTGGGCTTCACTGTGTACCAACGTACTGATTATTGCAGCATTCCCTATTCTGACAGTGACAATCGCACTGTTAACCCTGGATCGTTATCTGGGCACCCATTTCTTTACCAACGATATGGGCGGCAACATGATGATGTACATCAACCTGATCTGGGCATGGGGTCATCCTGAAGTTTATATTCTGGTTCTGCCTGTCTTTGGTATCTTCTCTGAAGTTACGGCAACCTTCTCGAAAAAACGTCTGTTTGGTTATACCTCTCTGGTATGGGCGACAATTGTTATTACCATTCTGTCGTTCATCGTATGGTTGCACCACTTCTTTACCATGGGTTCCGGCGCGAACGTTAACGCCTTCTTCGGTATTGCCACGATGATTATCTCTATCCCGACCGGGGTTAAGATCTTCAACTGGCTGTTCACTATGTACCGTGGTCGCATCGAATTCAAAACCCCGATGCTGTGGACTGTTGGCTTCCTGGTCACCTTCTCAATTGGTGGTATGACCGGTGTTCTGTTAGCTGTTCCGGGTGCAAACTTCGTACTGCATAACAGTCTGTTCCTGATTGCGCACTTCCATAACGTTATCATCGGTGGTGTTGTATTCGGTTGTTTCGCGGGTACTACTTACTGGTTCCCGAAAGCATTCGGTTTCACCCTGAATGAAAAATGGGGCGTGCGTGCATTCTGGTTCTGGATCACTGGCTTCTTCGTTGCCTTTATGCCTCTGTATGCGCTGGGCTTCATGGGTATGACCCGTCGTCTGAGCCAGGATATCAACCCAGAATTCCATCCTTTGCTGGTTGTTGCAGCAGGTGGTGTTGTCCTGATTGCTCTTGGTATTCTGTGTCAGGTTATCCAGTTCTACGTCAGTATCCGTGATCGTGAACAGAACCGTGATCTGACTGGTGACCCATGGGGTGCCCGTACTCTGGAATGGTCAACTTCATCTCCACCTCCGTTCTATAACTTTGCGGAAGTTCCACACATCCAGACTCGTGATGCGTGGTGGGATATGAAAGAAAAAGGTACTGAATATAAGCGCCCTGCTAAATATGAAGAAATTCATATGCCTAAAAACACAGGTGCTGGCGTGATTATCAGTGCATTCTGTCTGGTGCTGGGCTTTGCGTTTATCTGGCATATCTGGTGGATGGCTATTGCAAGTTTCGCAGGTATTGTCATCAGCTGCATCGTGAAAAGCTTTGACGAAGATGTTGATTACTACGTTCCTGTAGCTGAAGTCGAAAAAATTGAAGATCAGCGTTACGAAGAACTGAGAAAGGCAGGTGCGAAATAATGTCGACTCAAACCCTTAATAACACAGCCGCCCATGACGCTCATGGGCACCACGATACAGGAGCCAACAAAGTATTTGGTTTCTGGATCTACCTGATGAGTGACTTGGTTCTGTTTGCAAGCCTGTTTGCAACTTATGTTGTACTTGCTAACGGCACAGCGGGCGGCCCGTCAGGTAAAGAAATTTTTGAACTGCCATTTGTGCTGGTAGAAACCTTCCTGCTGTTGTTCAGTAGTATCACTTACGGTTTCGCCATGCTGGGCATGAACAAAGGTAAAGCTGGTCAGGTAAACCTGTGGCTGTTCGTTACCTTCCTGTTGGGTCTGGGCTTCGTTTCAATGGAAGTTTACGAATTCCATAAACTTATCTCAGAAGGTTTTGGTCCTGACCGCAGTGCATTCCTGTCATCCTTCTTCGCACTGGTTGCGACTCACGGTCTGCACGTTACCTTTGGTCTGATCTGGATTATTGTTCTGATGGTTCAGGTTGCACGCCGTGGTCTGACTGACGTGAACCAGACTCGCCTGAACTGCCTGAGCCTGTTCTGGCACTTCCTTGACGTTGTCTGGATCTGTGTATTTACTGTCGTTTATCTGATGGGAGCTATGTGATGAGTCATCCAAATACTTCTCATACCGGCGCCAGCCACGGTAGCTTCAAAACTTATATGATTGGCTTTATCCTGTCAGTCATATTGACCGTGATCCCATTCTGGATGGTAATGGATGGTACTGCTTCACACAGTACAATCCTCGTCACCGTGGTTGTCATGGCTGTTATTCAGATTTTTGTACATTTCATCTGCTTCCTGCATATGAATACATCATCTGAAGAACGCTGGAACCTTGTTGCTTTAATATTCACATTGTTGGTTATTGCCATCGTTGTCGTTGGCTCACTGTGGATTATGTACAACCTGAATATCAATATGATGGTTGATTAAGAGTTGATTTGAATGATTAAGCAATACCTACAAGTGACCAAACCAGGAATTATTTTCGGAAATCTAATTTCTGTGATTGGTGGTTTTCTACTCGCTTCCAAGGGCGTAATAGATTACCCCTTGTTCTTTGCAACAATGGTCGGAGTATCGTTGGTAGTAGCGTCAGGTTGTGTATTTAACAACTATATTGACCGCGATATTGACAGGATCATGGAAAGAACAAAAGAAAGGGTCCTTGTTAAAGGGCTTATCAATCCGAAAATCAGCCTGATTTACGCCTCAGTGTTAGGTATTGCTGGCATGGTGCTGCTCTATGTAGCAGCCAATGCCTTAGCAATGCAGTTAGCTCTCATCGGGTTTGTCATTTATGTAGGGGTTTATAGCCTCTACATGAAAAGGAAGTCTATTTATGGCACGCTGGTAGGTAGCTTGTCAGGTGCAGCACCTCCTGTTATTGGTTATTGTGCCGTAACAGGGCAGTTTGACATGGGAGCATTGATTCTATTGCTGATTTTCAGCTTATGGCAAATGCCCCACTCTTACGCCATTGCTATTTTTCGGTTCAAAGATTACCAGGCCGCCAATATTCCAGTTTTGCCTGTTATTAAGGGTATCTCTGTGGCAAAAAACCACATTACCCTCTATATTCTGGCATTTATGGTTGCTACGCTGATGCTGACAATCAGTGGCTATGCAGGTTATAAATACCTCATCGTTGCTGCAGTAGTAAGTATCTGGTGGCTGGGGATGGCTTTATCAGGTTATAAAACCACAAATGATCGAGCTTGGGCTCGTAAGTTATTTATATTCTCTATTGTCGCCATCATGTCTTTGAGTATTATGATGTCTGTGGATTCTGCGGCATCTCCAGAAATAGCGCTAACTTACATCCGGTAGTATTCAAATGGCAGGGAAAACCTGCCATTTTTCTTTCCTTTTCTCTTGCAAACATTGCTTTACTCCTGTCTAGCTAAAATGTCATATCGAATTTTTGAAGGTATGAGGTACCCATGAACGATAATAAAATGACTCCCCTTGAACTCAGAGCAACATGGGGTTTAGGTTCCGTTTTTTCTCTACGCATGTTAGGCATGTTCATGGTGTTACCAGTCCTGACAACTTACGGTTTAGAGTTACGGGGCGCCTCCGAAGCTTTAATCGGCATTGCAATTGGCATCTACGGTTTAACACAGGCTATATTTCAAATCCCATTCGGGCTACTTTCAGATAAAATTGGCAGAAAACCTTTAATTATCATTGGACTGCTTATTTTTGTCTTAGGCAGTATTATTGCCGCCTTTAGTGACTCCATCTGGGGTGTTATTGTCGGAAGAGCTTTGCAGGGTACAGGAGCAATTTCTGCGGCGATTATGGCATTACTATCGGATCTGACCCGTGAGCAAAATCGCACAAAAGCTATGGCATTTATTGGGATCAGTTTTGGTATCACATTTGCCTTTGCCATTGTCGTCGGTCCTATTGTTACTCACCAGATTGGATTAAATGGTTTATTTGGTACGATAGCAATCCTTGCCAGTTGCGGTATCTTAATAACATTATTCGCAGTACCATCGACACATAAGCACTTATTAAATCGGGAATCCGGTATTGTTCGTGGCAGCTTCCGACGTGTACTTTCTGATCCCCAGCTACTAAAACTCAATTTTGGTATACTTAGCCTGCATACATTATTGATGTCGAGTTTTGTTGCCCTACCCCTTATTATGGAAAAAGTCGGTTTTCCTCCCCAGCAACACTGGAAAGTTTATTTAATTACTACTCTTATTTCCTTCGTTGCTGTTTTACCATTCATTATTTATGCAGAAACAAAACGCCGAATGAAACAGGTTTTCCTGCTTTGCATCGGCATATTGTTTATCGCTGAGTTTATATTATGGTCTTTAGGCTCACATCTTTGGGGAATATTTGCCGGTATTCAGATTTTCTTCCTTGCGTTTAATATCATGGAAGCCATTTTACCTTCATTAATCAGTAAAGAAGCGCCGGCAGGGTATAAAGGTACAGCGATGGGAATTTATTCCACCAGCCAGTTTATCGGCGTGGCGTTGGGCGGAAGTCTTGGCGGTATGCTATACGAAATACAAGGTGCATCCTTAGTCTTTATGGCTGGGATTATTCTTACTCTATTCTGGTTTATTCTCAGTCTTACCATGCGTCAGCCACCTTATGTCAGTAGCATCAGGCTAGTTTTGCCTGCTCAATTAAGTGATCCTGAAGCTCTGGAAAAGGAAATACGATCTCAGGTGGGTGTGAAAGATATCGTGATTGTGCCAGAGGAACTCAGCGCATATATAAAGGTAGATACTAAGCAGACTAACCGTGAACAATTAGAACAGATTGTAATTGCCCATTCATAATAAAGTTCAGGGTAGCCGATATCTGTACAGAATTAAGGGAAGCGACAGTAATAAATAATTACGGGCTTCCCTTAAATATTTGGCTCAATCCAAAAAGAACAATCCGCTTATATTACGGTTAATCTCTGAAGTTAGTAAACTGAAAAGGCTGACCCAACTCTGCACCGCGAACTAATGTAATCACACTTTGCAGATCATCACGGGCTTTACCAGTAACTCGTACTTGTTCACCCTGAATTTGGGCCTGAACTTTCAGCTTACTGTCTTTAATCAGCTTAACGATTTTCTTCGCTAGCGGAGTATCAATACCCTGTAGCATGGTTGCTTCCACACTGTAGGTTTTACCACTATGAACCATATTTTCAGGAACATTCAGCACCGAGCCATCAATTCCTCGTTTGGCAAATTTTTCACGCAGAATATCGATAAGTTGGTTAACCTGAAAGTCAGATTCGCTCGCGATCTTAACGGATTCGTTCTTCTCGTTTAATTCAAAACTCGCATTGACATTGCGGAAATCCCAGCGATTGGTTAATTCTCTCTGCGCATTTTCTACTGCATTGCGCACTTCCTGCATATCAACTTCTGAAACAATATCAAATGATGGCATTACCAGTCACCTCCTGCTAATCAATAATCCGGCATGATAACCGCTTTCCATTATTGGCAAAAGATCTATACTTCTCAGGCTAAGTGATCTTTCTGATTTCCGCGACCTTAGGTAATTTGAGATTTATGCAAGACTTGCATAATTTTAACGTTTCCGCTGAAAGTATCTCTCAAGGAAGAACAATGAAAATAACTGTTCTGGGTTGTGGTGCCATAGGAAAATTATGGCTTGCCGCCTTGTCTGAACAACAGCATCATGTTCAGGCATGGCTAAAAGTCCCACAACCTTCGTTAGCTGTTCGTATTAATACATTACAAAATAGAACATTTGAACAGCAAGTCCTTGCCAATAATGAAAAGCATCTTGCTGAAAGCGAGCTACTGCTTGTTTGTCTGAAAGCCTGGCAGGTTCCCGATGCTATTAATAATCTCTCCCCCAAACTTTCCCCCGATTGCCCGATACTGCTACTACATAACGGAATGGGAACGCAGGAAGAACTTTTACCTCTGCCTAACCCTATTTTATCCGGAGTAACAACTCATGGAGCCTATCAGGAGAATGGAATTGTTTATCATAAATCACCGGGAATAACCCAAATTGGTTCTACAATACCTGATGCGAATAAATTCAGTGTATTAGCAAATATTCTGAACGATGCTCTGCCAGAGGTAATCTGGAGCAACGATATTTATGCTATCAGCTGGCTAAAACTTGCTGCGAACTGCATTATCAATCCACTCACCGTACTTTACGATTGCAAAAATGGCGGGTTACTAAATCATATTGCTAAAGTCCATGCTTTATGTGATGAGGTTCATCAAGTGATGAAACATGATGGTATTCAGATCTCCAGGCAGACACTGATAGATTACATTATGGACATCATCACGCGGACATCAGAAAACTCATCATCTATGCGGCAGGATATCCGTTCACAGCGACGTACGGAAATAGACTACATTACTGGTTTTCTACTAACTCGGGCCCGTGTACATGGGCTGATACTGACAGAAAACGCACAAATTTATCGTTATATCAAACGACAGGAGGAGGAATATGAACGCCTCAGCTCTCATTTGTCTCGCTCACGGTAGTGAAGAAACCGAAGCTGTCACAACTATTGATTTACTGGTCAGAGCCGGTATTAGCGTCACCGTCGCCAGTACAGCAACAGATGGTGCACTGATATTAACCTGCTCACGTGGTGTTAAGGTTGTTGCAGATGTCCCTCTGGTAGAAGTTGTTGACGAAGATTTTGATGCCATTATCCTGCCGGGCGGCATAAAAGGAGCGGAATGTTTTCGTGATAGCCTGCTAGTCGTGGAAAAAATTCGCACGGCACAAAGTCAGGGAAAAATCATCGCTGCAATTTGTGCATCACCAGCTATTGTCCTGGAACATCACCAACTTTTTCCAGTTGGTAATATGACGGGATACCCCAGCATGAAAGATAAAATCGCGCCAGAAAAATGGATAGATCGGCGGGTCTATTTTGATGAAAGGGTCAATCTACTCACCAGTCAGGGGCCTGCGACTGCTTTTGACTTCGCTTTAAAACTGATTGAGCTTTTGAAAGGGAAAGATACTGCCGCAGAAGTTGCTGCTCAGTTAGTTTTGCCACCGGGTATCAACAATTACCAAAATCTACAGTAATTGTTCTATTAATAAATTATTCTGTTAATAATAAGCTGCTGGAAACAATATATAATGCCAGCAGCTTATCTGTTTTCAGATTAAGGGCGATAAACCTTCACATTCTGGAAACCCTGTTCACGCAGGTAAAGCGCCTGTAAACGGCTCATTACTCCACGCTCACAATACAGCAGGTAGTTTTTCTCTTTTGGCAAATCGCCAAACTGGGTACTCAGCTTATAGAAAGGCAGTGAATGGATATCGATGCCGTCCATTTTCAGAGGACGGTCATCCTGTTCATCCGGTGAGCGGATATCCAGTAAGACATCATCAGAAGAAAATTCAGTCACCATTTCTACTTCTACAACCTGCTCACCAGCCTGCTCAGCTATCTGACGGATATCAAGATTCTGAGCTTCACTTACCACATGATCCAGAATATCGAAATTAAACTTATCTTCTTCTGCTTCAATTTTGGCTTTGACTGCTTTCACTGTCGGGCTTTTAGAGATCACGCCACAGAACTCAGGCATAGTACGGGCAAAATCTTCTGTGCCTATCTCGCGAGCCAGCTTAATGATGTGCTCTTTATCATGGGAAATCAGAGGGCGAAGGATCAGGGTATCTGAAGCATTATCAATCAGTCTCAGGTTAGTCAGCGTCTGACTGGAGACCTGCCCCAGCGCTTCTCCTGTCACAATTGCCTGAACACCATAGCGCTCCGCAATTTTGGAGGCGGCTCTGACCATCATTCTCTTAAGCACAACCCCCATTTGACCGTCATCCACTTTTTCCAGGATTTCTGCGACAACCGGTTCAAAATCGACCGCAACAAAACGGACTTTGTGGGAACTGCCAAATCGGTTCCACAGATAGTGAGCGACCTGTTTCACACCAATTTCATGGGCAGAGCCACCAAGATTAAAGAAGCAGTAGTGGACACGGCAGCCACGGCGCATCAGCATATAGCTGGAAACACCGGAATCAAAGCCGCCTGAAATCAGTGAAAGAACGTCTTCCTGTGTTCCGATTGGAAATCCGCCAATCCCCGGGTGGCGAGCTTTAACCAGAACCAGTGTATCCTGATTAATTTCCAGATTAACTGTCACATCTGGATGGGTCAGCTTCACTTTGGCAGATTCAATATGCTGATTCAGGCCGCCACCAATATATCGTTCAGCTTCATTGGAAGTAAAACTGTGTTTACCCCGGCGTTTTACACGGACACAAAACGTTTTTCCGTGCAATAAATGCCCATATGTTTCGTAGGTTTGTTCAAAGATATGATGCAAGTCACGAAACTCTCTCTCTTCTACTTGCAGGATATGGTGAATACCCGGAATACGTGTAAGTGCATCACAAATTTCTGCGCCGAGGTTATCATTTTTAGTTCGAACTTCTATATTATCCCAATGGCGAACAACAGCAGTTCCCTCTCCGAATGTTTTCAGTACATTACGGATATTGCTGGCAAGGATTTTAATAAAACGTAAGCGGACACTCTGGCTCTTGATCGTAATTTCTGGGAATAATTTAATGATAAACTTCATAGTAAGATATAGTAGTCATTCAGTATTGAACTATCACAAGCAGGATCAATGATGGTTCTTAAATAGTCAGTTGGATAGGGCGCAGAGTATAACACTATCTCACTATATCTCCTGTAAAAAAACAGTTTGTCTGTAAAAAAACAGTAGTAACGAATGATTTATTTCTTTCAGTGTAGTAGGGTACTCTGCAATTCTGTAACGGATTTATTTCACTGTAACTCGTTAAATAATCATACTATTAAATCATTATGTCTAAGGCAAACCGAACATCAGCAACCGAGCAGGCACCGACTTTTGAAACATCCCTGAAAGAGCTGGAAGAAATCGTCATTCGGCTGGAATCAGGGGAGCTTCCTTTAGAGGATGCATTAAATGAATTTGAACGCGGAATTCAACTTGCAAGACAAGGGCAAAAAACCCTCCAACAAGCGGAACAACGAGTACAAATTCTATTAAGTAATGATGCACAATCACCGCTTGATGAATTTTCGCCTGATGCTGAGTAACTTTATGTCTGAACAATGTAAGGCTCCTTTTGAAGAGCAATTAAGCAATTGCCAGCAACATATCAATGAGAAGTTGATGGCAACATTTTCTTCGCTCCCCTTTTTAGGCAGCCCATTAGCAACTGCTATGCAGCACGGTGCTGTATTGGGTGGAAAACGGCTGCGGCCATTTCTGGTTTACTCAGTAGGTGAAATGCTTGGACTGCCCAAAGAGAGCCTTGATGCGCCAGCCCTCGCGATAGAGTGCATTCACGCCTACTCTCTGATCCACGACGATTTACCCGCAATGGACAACGATGATTTACGCCGAGGTCAGCCTACCTGCCATATAAAATTTGGTGAAAATCATGCCATTCTGGCCGGAGATGCTTTGCAGTCGTTAGCATTTGAGATCCTGGCAAAACACGACATGCCAAATATCGCACTATCTGATCGCCTTGAGATGGTTGCTGAATTAGCAATATCCAGTGGTATTGCTGGTATGTGCGGCGGGCAGTCACTGGATTTGCAAGCTGAAGGAAAACAAATTGATCTGGCTGCTCTGGAAAAAATTCACCAACACAAGACGGGTGCGCTAATTCGTTGTGCAGTCAGGCTTGGCGCATATGGCGCTGGTGCACGTGGCCGGGAAGTATTACCTTTACTCGATCAGTATGCCCAAGCTATCGGCCTCGCGTTTCAGGTTCATGATGATATTCTGGATGTCATTGGCAATACAGAAATTATCGGAAAACGTCAGGGGAACGATCAACAGCTTGGTAAAAGTACCTATCCCGCCTTACTGGGATTAGAGCAGGCTCAGAAAAAAGCCAAAGATCTGCATGAAGATGCTATTACCGCTCTCACAGAACTGGAAAAACAATTCTATAATACTGTGACTCTAAAACAGCTGGCGGGCTTCATCATTGAGAGAAACAGCTAAAAACTCAGGCCATGACAACCGCTAATTGATGAGCTATCAGTTAAATAAATTCAAAATAAAATATGGCCTTCTTGGGAGAACCCCCGCAATTACATGCTAATAATATCAGGGTTCTTAATCTTCAATTTATATATCCAAGGGATTTCGAGTGCCATCACGGCGGCAAGAGAATGAGACACGGGAGCATAGATAACCGTATGTTTATAAAAACGGTGACCGGGGCGAATGAGCTTAGCCAACAAAGAGGCAACTTGAAAGACAAAGGATATAACGTGCATAGCATTTTAACAGGCATAGCATGAGCATTGATATAGCGAAATATCCAACATTGGCATTGGCGGAAACCCCTGAAGAGCTTCGCCTGCTACCTAAAGACACGTTGCCAAAGTTATGCGATGAACTGCGCCAATTTTTGCTAAACAGTGTCAGTCGCTCCAGCGGCCACTTCGCTTCCGGCCTTGGAACTATCGAATTAACCGTCGCACTCCATTATGTATATAAGACACCCTTCGACAATTTAGTCTGGGATGTCGGTCATCAGGCTTATCCACATAAAATTCTGACCGGACGCCGTGACCGTATCAACACTATCCGCCAGAAAAATGGCCTCCATCCTTTCCCGTGGAGGAATGAGAGTGAATATGACACGCTTTGTGTCGGGCACTCATCAACCTCAATCAGCGCTGGTTTAGGTATGGCGATTGCGGCAAAACATGAAGATAAAGGCCGCAAAACAGTTTGTGTGATTGGTGATGGCGCCATTACCGCAGGTATGGCTTTTGAGGCCATGAACCATGCAGGAGATATCGATCCCGATATGCTCGTCATTCTTAATGACAATGAAATGTCGATATCTGAGAACGTTGGCGCACTGAACAACCATCTGGCACAGCTTCTTTCCGGTAAGTTGTATACGACTCTGCGCGAAAGCGGCAAAAAAGTCTTTTCCGGTCTGCCTCCTATCAAAGAACTGCTGAAAAAAACTGAAGAACACCTCAAAGGTATGGTTGTTCCCGGAACGCTGTTCGAAGAGCTTGGGTTTAACTATATCGGCCCTGTTGATGGTCATGACGTACTGGCACTCACTCAGACACTGAAAAACATGCGTGATCTGAAAGGGCCACAATTTCTGCATATCATGACCAAAAAAGGCCGTGGATATGCTCCTGCGGAAAAAGATCCTATCAGTTGGCACGCGGTTCCTAAATTTGATCCTTCAACAGGTTCTCTGCCAAAAAGCTCAGATACCCGCCCGACATTCTCGAAAATTTTTGGCGAGTGGTTATGCGAAGAAGCTGCCACTGACAAAAAACTTATGGCGATCACGCCCGCTATGAGAGAAGGCTCAGGTATGGTGCGTTTCTCCCGTGAATATCCAGAGCAATACTTTGATGTTGCCATTGCTGAACAACACGCTGTGACATTTGCAGCAGGTCTGGCAATTGGGGGATATAAGCCTGTTGTTGCGATTTACTCGACTTTCCTGCAACGTGCTTATGATCAGCTCATCCATGATGTGGCCATCCAGAACTTACCTGTTCTGTTTGCTATCGATCGGGGTGGCATTGTTGGTGCTGATGGGCAGACCCATCAGGGTGCCTTTGATCTTTCATTCCTGCGCTGTATTCCCAATATGGTTATTATGGCACCAAGTGATGAAAATGAATGTCGACAAATGTTGCATACCGGCTACCAGTATCAAGACGGTCCAGCTGCTGTTCGCTATCCTCGCGGTGCGGGCACAGGCGCAGAGCTTCAGCCACTGGAAATATTACCCATTGGCAAAGGGATTATCCGCCGTCAGGGAGAGAAAATTGCCATTCTGAACTTTGGTACATTACTGCCAAACGCACTACAGGCTGCTGAATCCCTGAATGCAACCGTTGTTGATATGCGTTTTGTCAAACCACTTGATAAAGAACTGGTTCTGGAGATGGCTTCCCGACATGATTTGCTGGTAACGCTGGAAGAAAATGCCATCATGGGTGGTGCAGGCAGTGGAGTTAATGAACTGTTGATGCAAACAGGGAACTCAGTTTCAGTGTTAAACCTCGGGTTACCTGATTACTTTATACCTCAGGGCACACAGGCAGAACTTCATTCCGATTTAGGGTTAGATTCCGCTGGCATTTTAAACGCTATCGAAAAACACCTTAAGCAATAAATTGTCATAACGGATGAATATTTTCTATTATTCATCCGTTTTACTTCTTAGCTATTTTTGTTTAAAAAATATTAGCTCTTTTGCTCATGCAACCATTGCGCCGCACGTTTGGCAAAGTAAGTCAGGATCCCATCAGCCCCTGCCCGTTTAAAACAGAGTAACGATTCCATAATTGCAGGTTGTTCTTTCAGCCAACCGTTCTGAATAGCAGCCATATGCATCGCATATTCACCGGATACCTGATAAGCAAATGTCGGTACACCGAAAGTATCTTTTACTCTGCGGATCACATCCAGATAAGGCATCCCGGGTTTTACCATCACGCTATCAGCCCCTTCCTGTAGATCCTGTGCAATTTCCTGCAATGCTTCATCACTGTTTGCCGGATCCATCTGATAGGTCATCTTGTTGCCACCTTTCAGATTAGCGCTGGAGCCTATCGCATCACGGAACGGTCCGTAATAGCAGGAAGCATATTTGGCAGAATAAGCCATAATCTGCGTGTTTACATGCCCGTCATTCTCAAGTTGTTCGCGAATCGCCCCAATACGCCCATCCATCATATCGCTTGGTGCAACGATTTCAGCCCCTGCTTCAGCATGAGATAACGCCTGTTTGACCAAAATTTCTTTGGTAATATCGTTGATAACATAACCATCCTGATCAATAACCCCATCCTGCCCATGTGTTGTAAAAGGATCCAGCGCCACATCGGTCAGTAACCCCAATTCAGGAACCGCATCTTTCAGTGCACGGATAGAGCGTTGAATCAAACCATCCGGATTATAAGCTTCTTTCGCGTCCAGTGATTTTTTATCGGATTCAATAACCGGAAACAGAGACAAAACAGGGATACCCAATCGGGCAATCTCTTCGGCTTCTTTCAGCAGAAGATCGGTTGTCAAACGATATACTCCCGGCATGGAAGGCACTTCCTGACGCTGATTAGTACCTTCCATCACGAACACCGGATAGATTAAGTCATTAACAGTGAGTTGATTTTCAGCGACTAAACGGCGGGAAAAATCATGGCGGCGTACACGGCGCATACGACGGCCAGGAAACGTACCTGGAAATGCATAGCTCATTACTGCTCTCCTAATATAAAACCCAGCAGGATTACACTGGGCTAATTTTGCCATTACGAACTATTGTTTTTAATACTACTAAGCTTAACCCCTTAAGTTTGTAGCAATAATCACGACTATCTGATGGCTGATTATTTTTTCGGGTTACCGTCTGTCTCACGTTCAGAGCCATTTTCAGTTTCATGTAATTTGCGCTTTCCCACATAAAACTGTGACAAAAATACCCCCAGCTCAAACAACAAATACATGGGAACAGCCAACAAAGTTTGCGAGAAAACGTCAGGTGGTGTGAGTAACATTCCTACCACAAATGCTCCCACCAAAATATAAGGACGTTTTCTTTTTAATGACTCAGGAGTCACTACCCCACTCCAGCACAGCAGGATAATCGCTATCGGCACTTCAAATGAAACACCAAATGCCATGAAAAGCGCCATAACGAAACTCAGATAATTACTGATATCCGTCGCAATCATGACTCCAGTGGGAACAGTTTTGGTAAAAAAACCAAACACGAGGGGAAATACCACAAAGTAGGCAAAAATCATCCCCAAGTAGAATAAGACACTACTGGAAAACAGTAATGGCACAATCAAACGCCGTTCATGCTTATACAGTGCCGGCGCAATAAATGCCCATACCTGATATAAGATCATCGGAGCCGAAACAAAAACGGATACCATAATGGTCAATTTGATTGGTGTAAAAAAAGGCGATGCGACATCTGTCGCAATCATATTTGCTCCCACAGGGAGTTGCTCCATTAAGGGTGCAGCAATGAGCCGATAAATATCGTTAGAAAAATAAACCAGCGCCAGAAAAACAACCAGCACAGTAATCAGGCTATTCAGAATCCGCTTACGGAGTTCAATCAGGTGACTGATAAGAGGTTGAGTATCGTCCATCGACATGTTTTAGCGTTCACTATTGGATTTTTTATCAGATACAGGAGGATGAAAGTGTGTTTCATCTTCTTCCAGCTCTTTAGCTTCTTCGGGAGTCAGCTGATAAGACTCTTTCAGCGATTCAGCAGCTTCCCTCAGTTTATCCATTGATGCCTGTAATTCTGGAGAGAGAGATTGTAAATCTGCCTTTTCTTCCATTTTTTTCAGGCTGTCCTGAAGCTCCTGTAATTTTAATTCTTTTGTAAGTTCATTCTGGACATTTGTCGCCAGTGAGCGTAATACCCGAATCCAGCCAGCCACTGTTCTGACTGCAATAGGTAAACGCTCAGGCCCCAGAACAATCAGACCAAGCACCAGCACTAATAGCAGTTCACTAAAACCAATGTCAAACACGGTTTATACCTACTCTTTTTCTTTGTTTTTACTCTCTGATTTTTCAGATTGCTCAGTCGTAGGCTTATCAGTGAGGTTTTTAGTTTCAAAATCAGCATCATGGCTATTTTTTTCTGCCTGATCTGATTTTTCATCATCACTCATCGCTTTTTTGAAGCCTTTTATCGACTCACCCAAATCTGAACCCAAAGTTCGTAGTTTATTAGTGCCGAACACCAAGACAACAATGGCAGCAATAATAAGCAATTGCCAAATACCTATACCACCCATACTGATCTACCTCATGTTCGTGGGAAACATTAATTCTTTTATTATAATCTACGAATCTTATGTTCGAAAATACCGTAACCAAGCCAGAACGTAATCATGTCAAGAAGCCGCTATTTCAGTTTAAACCAGCCCAGTAGCCACGATATTGTTCCTGCTCCAATTAACCCTGATGCTAGATGGACTAAATTAGAAACAAAAAACAAACCGCCACAGATAAACAGTGTTGCACCAATCCCGAGTAAGTAAAGGGGTTTCTGCTGATTATGTCGTTGTTGTTTTAACTGCAGTGATATCTGATCAATGCTGGTTTGCAAACGTTTATGTTGTTGCAGTGTGCCATAAACCAATTCAGGAAGTTCCGGCAGTTTTTCCGCCCAATAGGGCGCTTTCTCTTTAAACGCTCGCATGATAGCCGGAATACCAACCTGATCATGCAGCCAATCTTCCAGAAATGGTTTTGCTGTTTTCCATAAATCAAGCTGTGGATACAATTGCCGTCCCAATCCTTCAACATACAATAGTGTTTTCTGCAATAAAACGAGCTGTGGTTGTACTGCCATATTAAAACGACGGGCCGTATTGAAAAGATTCAACAACACATGACCAAATGAAATATCTGCCAGTGGTTTTTCAAAAATAGGCTCACATACCGTTCTGATGGCAAACTCAAAATCTTCTACATTAGTGTCTGCCGGAACCCAGCCTGAATCCACATGCAACTCAGCAACTTTACGGTAATCACGATTAAAGAAAGCAATAAAGTTTTCAGCCAGATAGCGCTTATCGTCTTTATTCAGGGAGCCAACAATACCGTAATCAATGCCGATATAAGTAGGATCTTCCGGGCGTTCATAGCTCACAAAAATATTGCCCGGGTGCATATCGGCATGAAAAAAGCTGTCGCGGAATACCTGGGTAAAAAAGATTTGAACACCGCGTTCAGCAAGTAATTTCATATTGGTATTCTGTGCTTCTAATGCAGCAACATCGGATACAGGAATACCATAGATACGCTCCATCACCAGTACGTTTTCCCGACAATAGTCAGGATAAACCTCCGGTACGTAAAGCATCGGACTCTTTTCAAAATTACGCCGCAGTTGAATAGCATTTGCAGCTTCCCGCAACAGGTTCAACTCATCAAGCAAGGTTTTTTCATATTCGCGAACCACTTCAAGCGGACGCAGACGACGGCCATCGGGTAATAAAGGAACCAGATTCGCTAAACGATACATTAAACGGACATCCGCCTTTATCACGGGCAAAATATCGGGGCGGATCACTTTAATGACAATATTTTTTCCGTTCTCTTTCAAACGCGCAGTATGTACCTGAGCAATTGAGGCAGAAGCCAGAGGTTGCTGTTCAAAATCTTCAAACCACGTTTCCAGAGCACCGCCGAATGCGGTTTCGATGGATTTACGCGCAATGGCACCATCAAAGGAAACGACGCGATCCTGCAAGAGAGAAAGTTGATCAGCAATTGCAGGAGAAAAGAGATCACGGCGGGTAGACAGCATCTGGCCAAGCTTAATCCATACTGGCCCAAGCTCCTGTAATGCCAGGCGTAAACGTTCTCCTAATGGTTTATCCTTGTGTCGGTTAGGCAACCAGAACAGGAAATAGCGCCCAAAACGCAATGGCCATGTCAGACGGATCTTTGGGATTAGTTCATCCAATCCATAAGTCAGGAAAACTTTAATGATAAAATAGAGGCGCTTTATTTCACTGGGCGTCATATTTTTTCTCCATCGCTGCCAGACGTTTTTCCATGTCAGACAGTTCATTGGCTACAGCACTAACTTCTTCGCTGAAATAAGCCAATTCCAAAGCGCCAGGTGCCATTTTCCACTCTTCAGTCAGTGATTCACTCAGGTAGTTTTTCTGCCTTGAGACAGTATTACAGGCAAACCGGATACTATTTTTCACTACCCGATTGAACCCTTCTGCCACAATATCGCCAACATAAGGTGAAAGGTAATGAGCCGGATCCCATTCCAGCATATCCAGCAGAGCCGACCACTGCTGAATAACCTGCATATCTCCCTCAATAATAATTTCACCGCTGTTGATCAAAGATGAGAGGCATTGGCGATCACGTAATTTAAGCAGGGCTGGTAATGTGGTTTTCATTGAACAATCAGCAGACTCTGACCACTGACTCAAAACATCGACCTGTTTTTCACTGAAAACCAGTATCAGCGGTATTTCAATTTCTTTCAGTTCGATGGAAAGCACTTTGCCCGCTAATCTCATACGGGCTGATTTCAATACCGTTTCTCGATACAGCAGGTGATTCAGCGTTGTTTCCAGAAAGGCAGTTAAAACCGGAAACAGCACCGTAGAATTCACGCTATGGCTTAATGAGGGAGTTTCCATGTCAGAATTTAAACCCTTTATGCAGTGCAACGATTCCACCGGTCATATTGGAATAGGAAACCAGATCAAAACCGGCAGTTTCCATCATACCTTTTAATGTTTCCTGATCAGGATGCATACGAATAGATTCAGTCAGATAACGGTAGCTGTCTGCATCCTTAACAACCGCCTGACCAATTCGTGGCAGAATATGAAACGAATAGGTGTCATAAATCTTACTCAGAGGTGCCAGTATGGGTTTGGAGAATTCCAGTACCAGTAAACGCCCACCCGGTTTGAGAACCCGGAACATTGAGCGCAGGGCTTTATCTTTATCTGTGACATTACGCAGGCCAAATGAAATAGTAATGCAGTCAAAATAGTTATCCGGGAATGGCAATTCTTCCGCATTCGCCTGAACATAGCTGACATTACCGACAATACCGTTATCACGCAATTTTTCCCGGCCAACTTTCAGCATGGAATCATTAATATCTGCCAGTACAACTTCGCCTTTCTCTCCAACAAGACGGGAGAATTTCGCTGTCAGATCCCCTGTTCCACCAGCCAGATCGAGAACTTTATGACCACGACGGACGCCACTTGCATCAATAGTGAAACGCTTCCAAATACGATGAATGCCAAATGACATCAAATCATTCATCAAATCATATTTTGCTGCAACGGAGTGGAATACTTCCGCCACCATATCTTTTTTTTCGTCTTTAGCTACGGTACGGAAACCAAAATGTGTGGTTTCTTTAGATTGATCTGGCATTTTCTTTGTCCGCTTTTCATTCAAAAAATTATAGCAAGTTTACCAGCCTTTCCGATAAAACCCTATCCGGAAAAATCTACTGGGTATGTTCATGGATTGGTCACGATTGGAAGAATTTATACATATCGTCTTTCAAGTTGCCTCTTTGTTGGTTACGCTCACTCACCCCAGTCACCGTTTTTATAAACATAAGGTTATCTATGCTCCCGGGGATGAGTTCCCTTGCCGCCGCGACGCATCTTGAAATCCATTGTGTATATCAATAATCTGTGAATCAATAGGGCGTTTGATATCCACTCCTAAATCGCGAAAACCTTCTGCCTGGCTAATGAGATTCCCCTTTCCTTCCGCCAGTTTTTTCATCGCAAGATGATAACTTGCCTGTGCTTTACTGAGGCTTTGCCCTAACCCCTGCATGTCATCCACGAATAAGCGCATTTTGTCATACATTCTGGCCGCCCTGTCCGCAATCAAACGTGCATTCTGGCTTTGATATTCATAGCGCCAGAGATTATTGATCGTGCGCACAGCCACTAATAGTGTTGACGGGCTGACCAGCATAATATTATGTTTCAGCGCTTCATCGAGTATTTCTGGAGCCTGATTGAGCGCAACCAGATAAGCAGCTTCAACCGGGATAAACATCAGGACATAATCCAACGACCGTAACCCCGGTAACTGCTGGTAATTTTTACGCCCTAGCCCCCGAATATGCCCTCTTATAGAGTTAATATGTTCCTGTAATGCCTGAACCTGCTCTATTTCATCATCACTATTGAAATAGCGCTCATAGGCAACCAGTGACATTTTGGCATCGATAATGACATCTTTTCTTTGCGGTAGATGCACAATAATGTCAGGTTGAAAGCGTTCGCTGTTGTCAGTTTTAATATTGACCTGTGTATGAAACTCATGCCCCTCACGTAAACCTGATGCTTCGAGAACCCGTGTCAGTATCATCTCACCCCAGTTACCCTGTATTTTATTATCTCCTTTCAGGGCCTTGGTCAGATTGATCGCTTCTTTTGCCATTTGAGCATTAAGCTGCTGAAGGTTACGGATTTCATGAGCTAACGTATGGCGTTCACGAGCCTCCTGCCCAAAGCTATCCTGCACCTGACGACGAAACCCTTCCAGCTGTTCACGAAAAGGCATTAACAGATCATTGAGACTTTGGCGGCTATATTCATCTGTACGGCGGCGGTTTTGTTCAAAAATACGATTGGCGAGATTTTCAAATTGGGCATTCAGGCGCTGTTCACTATTGATCAAAAGGCGCTGTTTTTCTTCAGCTGCCAGCTTGCTCTCTTCAAGACGGGTACTCAATTCACGTAATTCAGCTTCCTGTATGCCGTTGATTTCACGCTGAGCAAGCAGCTCCTGATTTAATTGTTCACACTCTGTACGCCAGTAATGAGACTGTTCCAGCCTTTCATTGCTGACAGCAAGCTGGCCGTGTAATTCACGCAACTCCCTTTCTTTGTACTGAATACGCTGGTGAACAGAAAACCAAACAAAGATCCCCCCGCACAATAACCCACTTAAACCACCAATTAACACATATAACCAATGGATATCCATCTATACACCCCACTCACATTACGCCAGCGTCTGTGCTCAATGACTGACCTTAATGTAAGTTAAATAGAGGCTGTATAGATGTCCAGATTGTTTACAGGATTTATTTCAGTTTGCAAAGCGGCTCGCAATTACCCCATCCACTCTGCAAGCCAGCGTATACCGAAAGCACCCGGCGCTAAAATACCGAATGCCCAAATCAGTGCAGAAGCAAAGTTAGCCAGTTGAAAATGACGTTGTGGCATCGCGCAAATCCCTGCGACCAAAGGAACTGCGGCTCTTAAAGGGCCAAAAAAACGACCAATAAAAATCCCCCATATTCCCCAACGTTCAAAAAATTGATGCCCGCGTACTAAGGTTTGTGGATGACGTGAAAGAGGCCACATCTGGCCGACATTTTCTTTGTAATGATAGCCAAACAGATAAGAAACCCAGTCACCAAAGAATGCGCCTACTGCTGCTGCAATCCATATTGGCCAGAAATTTAACCCGCTTTCACCAATCAACGCTCCTAACCCTAGCAGAATGATCGTGGCTGGCAATAACAAAGATATAAATGCTAAGGATTCCCCAAAAGCGAGCAGAAAAATAATGGGGATTGCCCATGCTTCATGATTTTTTACAAAATTAGTAATTACTTCAACGACTTCATGCAAGCTCACATTCATCTTTCCTGTGTTAATCTTTACTGAGCTTCAGGTTAGCAGCAAATCAATAAACTGGTGCTAACCTTGCTTTTCTTTACGCTAACAAAATGTATTTACTCGAGAAAACGTTTATTCAAGAAAATAGTTCTGCAATTTTTCCCGAGCAGCCATATCAAGCCCAACGTCTTTCTCCAACCAGATATCTACACTGCCATAGTGCTGATTGATACTGTTCAGAGCCGTCATTAAAAATTCTTCCCTGACCGAAAATACATAAGACATTTTTTCAACCAAACTATCACTCATACTTTTTGCATATTTATTCAATAAATATTCCCGAAATGATGTCAGAGTAATATTAGTTACCAGATAGTCTTCCATTACGGTATCCAGATCCGCTCCCAGAGCAAACAATACCAAAGCAGAACCGATTCCTGTTCTATCTTTACCAACAGCACAATGTTGTACAATTCCACCTTTTTCCGGCTGTAATAATAAACTGGCTAATGTCTTATAAGCCGGGTTATTAATTGGTAGCAATTGATATAACCGCAACATAAAATCTTTAGCGTCAAACTGTTCCAGCGCCTCATGACTTAGCTTGTCGAAATTAGCATCAACCTCTTTGGAAAGCGGGTTAGCCGGAGCATGATGATAGCTCGCACCACTCCATACCTGATCTGGCCTATCTATAATTTCACTGCTATCACGATAGTCGATGATCTGGAAAAGGTTCTGTTCAGCCAAGAAAATCTGATCGTTATCAGTCAGCATATCCAGAGAGCCTGAACGAAATAACAGACCTGATTTGATCTTAGAACCGTTACTTAGTGTTCTGTTACCTAAATCGCGGAAGTTAATACCGCCATTTAAGGGGAGTAATGAAGGATGAGATATAACTGTTGTGGTTGTGGTCATAATCACTCTTTTTTATTGAAATTAATGCACGATTGAGACAGTTTGTGGCTGAGACAAATCATCTTTAATACAAAATGTTATGACATTATCAGATTTCAGAATGAAAGGAAGTAAAGAAAACGGAAAATTCAGGTGATCGGGCCAGAGAATTCCGGCCCATAATTTCAACAATTACAACAAACGGCGAGCCGCATCAACAACAATACTTAAGGCATTGCTTTCTGTTTTTTTCAACAATTCAACATCGGGAATTTCCTGCTGGGTACGGTTAACGATCACACCAGCCACCATTCCGGCACGCAATCCCTGGCTTGCACACATTGTTAATAGAGTTGCTGATTCCATTTCAAAGTTCATGACGCCCATTTCCTGCCACTCTTTCATTGAACCCTGAAAACGACGAACAACGCGGCCAGAATAGGTATCGTAACGTTCCTGTCCCGGATAGAAAGTATCGGAAGAAGCTGTCACACCAACATGCGTTGTAGTACCTGATGCTTTCGCGGCAGCGTACAGTGCATTAGTACACTCAAAATCAGCCACTGCCGGAAACTCCATTGGAGCAAAATGCAGGCTGGCGCCATCTAAACGAACAGCCGCAGTGGTTACCAGCACATCACCGACGTTAATATTTTCCTGAATTGCACCAGTTGTACCAATACGCAGGAATGTACGCACACCTAGTTGAGCCAACTCTTCTACCGCAATTGACGTTGATGGGCCACCAATACCCGTCGAACAGACAACAACGGATTTACCGTCAATTTCAGCACGCCATGTTGTAAATTCACGATGGGAAGCCAGATGAACCGGGTTATCCATCAATCTTGCAATCTTCTCAACACGATCAGGATCGCCTGGAACAATAGCCAGGGTTGCACCCTGTAAGTCATTTTTGGTGATACCTAAGTGAAATACATCAGACATATTGGCCCCTCAACGGAAATAATTCAAAATCCAAATAAAATGGAGATACCTAAATCTAGTAAATACTCTGACACTTTTTAATGATTAAAGTCACATTTAATTGAATTAAAAAAGAAACACATACATTAAATTGTGATTGTTATCACAATTTAATGTATATAGGTAACACCGTGAGTATAAAGCTGAAATAGAAACAATATTCGAAGAGTAGTCACAAAAAGCGCCCTTTTTGAGCGCCATTGGAACACTTACATGATGAAATTAAGGAGTAATATTCCACACAACCCGATTCCCCACGCAATAGTAGTCGGAATGGACCAAATGATTATCTGTTTTTTCACATCCTTTACCCCCATCATCCTATTTACGACCCAGAAAAAACAGTCATTAAAATAGCTGAAAAACAGTGTTCCCACCATTGCAGCCTGAGCGGCAACCAGCATATTAATATCTGGTATCTGTTTGATAACCGGTGCAGAAATAGAGGCTGCAGTGATCATAGCGACAGTACCTGAACCCTGAATAATACGTATTAACGTGGCGATGATAAAAGGGATCAGAACAGGCGTGATCGGCAGACTGGCAACATATTGTGCCACTATTGTCCCGGTTGAACCCTCATTTAACACAGCGCCTAGGGCTCCTCCGGCTCCCGATACTAATAAAATGATCCCTACCGTCTGCAAACCGGTTTCTAAGTGTTCTATTACCTCATGTTTACTGACATTTGGCATAAGTTTATAAATCGCCAGTAATACACTTATCGCCAGAGCAATAATCGGTGACCCAAGGAAATTAAAAACCTGAAAGTAAAGATCATCATCCTTTCCGGAAAATAGCTCTGTCTTTAACAACAGTCCATTGATAACGCTGGTAAAAATAAGGACGATAGGTACAACGATAGGTAAAAGGGAAATGAAGAGGCCCGGTAAAGGCTTACTGGCTTTTTCTTCCATATATTGCTGATGAATTTCTTGCAGATTTCCTTCTGCCTCCACAAGCAGGTATTCAGGGTATTTAGTCTCCAGCCATTTAGCATAACAGGTGATGCCAATAACACACGGGATTGCCAGTATCATCCCCACCAGCATAACCTTACCGACACTTACCCCAAATATTCCGGCCACACCAAGCGGCCCCGGCGTTGGCGGAACAATATGGTGAGTCACCACTAATCCACCGGCCAGTGCTACACCCAACGTTAATACATTCCGTTTACCTTTCTTCGCTAACGCCTTTACCAGCGGATAAAGGATGATAAAAGCCGAATTAACAAATATAGGAATACTAACAATATAGCCGGTAATTGCGAGTGCCCACTCTTCGCGCCTTTTACCCAGCCATTTAATCAGGCTATAGGCGATTTGCTCCGTTGCACCAGAGGCTTCCAATATCCGCCCCATCATGCTTCCCAGCCCAATCACGATACCAATGTTACCTAATGTCGTACCAAACCCTTTAGCAATAACATCAACAACATGACTCATACTCAAGCCACCCGATATTCCTGCAATAACTGCAGCAATTAACATAGCAACAAGCACATGAATACGAGTACGTAAAACCAGAAAAATCAGCGAAAATACCGCCACTCCCAATCCAATAACTGGAATGTAAAAATCAACCATAAAACCCCGTTTTAATCTGTATTATTGGCGAGAAAGGTGCATGGTATGCTGGACAAAGCCCTTGTTACAAGTTGTGTCAAAATGGGCTTATTAGAAATTGATGTCTTGGTATAGGTTAACAAAGGGATATTTAGATAGTTTGAGAAAAAGAAGGGCGCTTCTTTTGAGCGCCATCACGATAACCTACATGATAAGATTAAGAAGTAATATACCACACAGCCCGATCCCCCATGCAATGGTGGTAGGAATTGACCAGACAATCATCTGTTGTTTTGCATCTTTAATACCCATCATCCGGTTAACCATCCAGAACAGGCTGTCATTGAAGTAACCGAAGAATAATGACCCCATTGTCGCAGCTAAGGCAGCAACTAACATATTAATATCAGGAAGTTGGCTAATTATAGGTGCTGAAATAGAGGCTGCTGTAATCATTGCTACCGTGCCAGATCCCTGAACCAAACGCATTAGTGTTGAAATAATGAATGGGATCAGAATTGGAGTGATAGGTAAGTTAGCAATATAAGATGCCAACACTACCCCCGTTCTACTTTCATGTAATACAGCCCCCAGAGATCCACCGACCCCAGTCACAAGAAGAATCATACCGGCCATTTTTAAACCATTTTCCAAATGCTCGGTTACTTCATCTTTGCTAACTTTAGGTATCAGAGTATAACTTGCTAATAGTACACTAATTGCCAGAGCAATGATTGGCTCTCCTAGAAAATCAAAAACCTGAAGATATAAATATAATTCTCGATCAGAAACTGAACCACCACCAAAAATTAATGAATTAATAGCTTTAATGAAAATTAATAAAAGCGGAAAAATAATAGGGAAAATTGAATTAGATAAACTTGGTAATGATTTGTTTATTTTATTTTCTATATAACTTTTGTGAATTTCTCTCAAATCTTGTAGATTTCTTTCTTCATCTAATAAATTAGATTCAGGATATTTAGTTGCCAACCATTTAGCATAAAAAGTAATCCCAATAACACATGGAAGAGATAATGCCATACCTATCAGCATCATTGCACCTATATCCACACCGAAAATACCAGCAACACCAAGAGGTCCCGGTGTAGGAGGAACAACATGATGAGTTACCACTAATCCTCCAGCCAACGCGACTCCCATCGTCAATATGTTCCTCTTTCCTTTCTTTGCCAAAGCATTTGCTAAAGGATAGAGAATGACAAAAGCTGAGTTGACAAATATAGGTATACTGACAATATAACCTGTGATTGCCAGTGCCCACTCTTCACGTTTTTTCCCCAACACATTTATCAAACTATAGGCAATTTTTTCCATCGCCCCAGAAACCTCTAATATCTTACCTATCATTATGCCCAACCCAATTACAATACCTGTACTACCTAAAGTTGAACCGAATCCTTTACCAATCACAGCAACAATGCTGGTTATAGTTAACCCACCTGTAATTCCTGCAATTATTGCGGAAATTAACATCGCAATTAATACATGAATGCGGGTGCGTAAGACTAAAAAAACCAAAGTGAAGACAGATACTCCCAATCCAATTACTGGAACATAAGTTGACACAATAAAACCTCATCCTGAAACATACGCGAAGGAAAAAATTATTATTAAACAATCTGTCAATATAAATTTCAATCATCAAAAAAAACACATATTAAATCATCCCTAACATACTAATTATTTTATCTAAAATAGTAATTAACCATTATCAACCTGTAACTAACTGGATAACCATAAATATATATCAGAATAAATTTAACCCAACATTATAAATAAAACATCAAGGTGTAAAAATTAACGTTATGTGAACTAATCAATATAACGTACAATTATATATTCAAATTAAAACAATACTCTAATAATTTATTTTTTATATTGTCTATACATTGACAATGTGTAACTCTACATTTAATTCATGTAATTGCTGCTGTATCAGCAATGGTAACTTTTCATCACATATAATGTCATTCAAACTAGAAAGTGAGCAAACACGAAACATACCATACTTACCATATTTGCTACTATCTGAGATCAATATGTTTCTACGTGAAATTTCCAATAACGTCTGTTTTACAAAAACTTTTTCCTCGTGAGGAGTAGAAACACCATGTTCAAGATCCCATGAGCTAGTACTAATAAATGCAATATCTATATTCAAATTACGCAATACCATCGCAGCACTATTACCAACACAAGAATAATTACGTTTATCGACTAATCCTCCAGTATGAAAGAGATTTAACTGCGGCTTATCCATCAAAGACTGTGTAATAGAAAAATCATTCGTGACAATAGTCAAATTGAAACGCTTTGCTAAATAGCTTTTCAAAATGGTAGGCGAATCAAAGAAACTCAGTCCTATTTTTGCGAACTTTTTAACCGCAAAACCAAAAAAACACAAAAAGGAAGGACTGAGTTATGGCCATCGTACCACCAATTCCGCGCAATGAGCGGCGTCAAATGAGAAAAATTGTCCAAA